>NZ_JBNHEQ010000329.1:0-12842 GCF_050016015.1 Dapis hubbardiae BLCC-M172 | reverse complement strand
ACACGGACCACCCCCATCATGTATAAAAAAATAAATACCTTCAGGGGTTCTATAGAAGCCCTAAGCGTATCTCCGCAAAGGTAAGGGTTTTTGGCTCTTGAGTCAGTCCTCAGTCCTCAGTAGTCAGGAGATGGAGAATAAAGAAATAGAGGAAAAAGGTAGAATTTTTTTGACTTACTTCATCATCTCCCCCACTCCCCCACTCCCCCACTCCCCTACTCCCCTACTCTCAATCTCTAATTTTAAATAGATCCCTTTAGGGGTTATATACTACTCTCTACTCCTCCTACTCCTCGGCTCCCCTAATGCTTCAAAAGACTTTTTCAGCAAGCCCTAATTATTTAGTTCTGTACAAGCGATCGCCTGCGTCTCCTAATACTGGAATAATATAACCATCTTCGTCTAATCAAACTTGTAATTTAACTGATTTTTGTATTAGTATGAAATACAAAAAATTGTGCAAATACACGAATATTCTCATCTCCCAATCTTCCTATTAATTATTTGGTAGCCAAAATTAACGAATTTCATATAATTACTTGTAGGGGTTTAGTTATCAAACCCCCGAATTAATTTTACTATTAGTCAGCTTTTTAAACCAGAGATATATCAACTTAATACTAAGTTGATAAATAGGCTCTGATTCTATTTCGCAATTCTACAAAAAACTCTCTGTTTCACCTTCTGGAAAAATTCGATAAATTCAACAAAGTTAGTAATTTAGTTGTATACTAATACTTCCTTTGCTCTACTAATTTCAATAGTAACTTTGCCACTAAAATCAGGGATAGGTGCAGCTAACTTTGTTAAACTCACCTTGACATCTTGTACCAATGGCTGTTGTAAAATAGCTGTAGCGATCGCATCTGCTACTTTTTCTAATAAAGCAAACTTAGAATTTTTCACTAGCTCTTGGACAGTATTAACTATACTGCCATAATCAACTGTATCTTCTAAGGCATCACTTTTACTAGCAGCAGTCAAATCTAACCCTAAAATTAAATCTACTTCAAACCATTGACCTAATACTTTCTCTTCTGGAAAAAATCCTATATATCCATAGCAGCGAATTCCAGTAATTGAGATTGAGTCCATAATAACTAATTAAAAAATAGTTCCATCATTATTTTATCTTAATCGGAGTAGCACCATCTTTTCTTAATTCTTTTGCTATTTTTCTTCCTACTGTCCATGTACCTCCTTTTGATATTCTCTCTGGCCTAAAGGCGCAGATATTTCTACCGAGCGTGAGCTTCGAGGGTGGGTTAACATTTGGCTGCTGCTTTGGCAGTAGTCTTATAGAACCCCTAAGGGGATCTATTTAAAATTAGAGATTGAGAGTAGGGGAGTAGGGGAGTGGGGGTAGGGACGTTGCATAAGGGCGTCCGTACGGGAGTGTGGAGAGATGGGGAGATGGGGAGATGGGGAGATGGGGTGTATTAGATATCTCCCACTCATCCAATCATCAAATCAATTATTACCCATTTTTTATCAATTAATTCTCCACCAGGACCTATTTTCTGGAGATACAGTTAGGGCTTCTATATACCTGTATAAAACAGCTTTAACAAAGAGGCGGTTGTCTGTGGCAGTCCTGCCTACAGTTCCTTCACGGCCTGGTAGTAGATTTTGAATCCGTTCCCATTGGTCCCATACGCAAGCCATAACGTCTAGTCATTTAGAGCAGTCCTTTTTTATGATTCCTCTAGTTATTCTTCATAAGCATACTATACTTTTAATGTCAACCTCTTTAATTGATGACACGTCCTAGTTGTAATGGTTGACTAATAACTCTAGAATTCTGACTATCTAAACTCAGACGTTATAGATATTTGGCTTCTCAATTCTGACGGCTGACTACTAACTTCAAAAATCTGACTATCTAAACTCAGACTTTATAAATATTTGAATAACTAATCGTCCAGCTTGACTATAAGTCGGGAAATCTTAAATATATCAACTAAGACATTATAAATGTTTAATTCCTAACTACTTATTTGAAAAGGTATATTTATGTGGGATACTGTTCGTAGATAGTATAAATATTATTGATGAAATTGTATCAACAAAATCAATCGGGAAATTATAAGCGATCGCTCTAACAATGTCTAATCCTACTAACTTAAACAACTTAGAAAAAAATCAGGGAAATGCTGCTATTGGCATGGGTAGTAATTTGGGAGAATCTCTAGATACCCTCAAAAACGCAATTCAAACTTTAGATGAAATTCCTGGTATTAACTTAATTAGTTATTCCAACTGGTATAGAACTAAACCTGTAGGAGGTCCAAAACAACCAGATTATATCAATGGTTGTGCATTATTAAAAGTAGAATTAACCCCCCATAACTTGTTAGAAATTCTCTTAGAGACTGAACAAAAATTTAAGCGGGTACGTTTAGAACATTGGGGACCTAGAACTTTAGATTTAGATTTAATTCTATATGATGATTTAATATTAGATACTCCTAATCTGCAAATACCTCATCCTCGAATGAGAGAAAGAGCTTTTGTACTTGTACCCCTAGCGGAAATAGCCCCTGATTGGATAGACCCAGTTTCGGGAAAAACAATTGCTAAACTTCTAGAAGAGGTAGAATGTTCAGGAGTATCTAAGCTTTAAGCTGGCAAGTTATACCGTTTCACGGAAGTTAAAAGTCAAAAGTCAAAAGTCAAAATTGAGATTTTATCGGCTCAAAACTTTGAGGTTAAAGTAAGTTGAGAGAATATTTGTTAGACAAATGGGGTCGCCAATGTGCTTACTGTGGTCAAAAAAATACACCACTAGAAATAGAACATATTCACCCCATATCGAAAGGAGGCTTAGACCGAGTATCTAACTTAACTGTTGCCTGTACTAAATGCAATCAACTTAAGAGTAACCGAGATGTCAAGGAATTCTTATCAGGAAAACCAGAATTATTAAAGCGAATAGAAACCCAAGCCAAATTACCTTGAAAAGATGCACTACTCGGTTAATTCTTGTCGGTGGAAATTGTTCAACACTTTAAAGACTACTGGGTTGACTGTAATCACATAAGCGCGGGGGACAAACAAAATTTAACCGCAGAAAACATAAGCTGCCTTCATCGCACTGCATAGATGCTGCTTGTGTAGGTGAAGTAAATCAGTTAAATTTCCACACCACCCAAGCTTTAGCTGCTATTTGCAAAGGGCAAGGAGGTAGACAGAAAGCAGCGGTAAATAAATATGGATACCCCATAAGGTACAACCCGCTAAAACCGATAAAAGGTTGGAATAGTGGAGACTTAGCCTTGAATATTGAAACTGGAGTTGTAGGTAGAGTTAATCCTCGCTCGCTCATCAAATAGTTTTAATTTCACAGTGCCAGGACAAAAAGCTAAAAGTGTTCATGTAAGCAAATTAAAAGTTGTACATCAAAAAGACGGTTATACCTATACATTTTGTCCACAGTTGTCCATAAATGTCGAGGAAAATGCTGTCTAAAACTTAACAGTAATTTCAGCTTATTATTTCACATTATCAGTCGCTAACTATTTGTGACATTTTTAAAGTGAATTGGTATAAGGTTAGGAAATTGGTATTAAAATAGCAATTCTACTAAATGATCAAAAAAGCACTTGTAACAGGTTCAGCAGTTGGAATAGGTAAGGCGATCGCTCTTGACTTAGCTAGTAAAGGATTTGATGTAGCATTTCACTATAACCGGAGTGCGGAGGCAGCTAACCAAGCAAGTCAAGAGGCAGCTACCTATGGAGTCAAGTCTATTGCTCTACAAGCAGATGTGACTAAACCAGAGGAAGCTCAGTCTCTTGTGGAAAATGCAGTAGAAAAACTTGGAGGTTTATCGGTAGTAGTCAATAATGTAGGAAACTTTTTAGGAAAACCTACCAGGGAAATATCCATAGCAGAGTGGCAGGAAGTTATTAACTCTAATCTCAATTCCAATTTCTATGTCACTACAGCAGCACTTCCCTATCTCAAAGCAGCTAATGGGGCACGAATAGTTAATTTTGCTTGCGCTCATGCTCAAAATGTGGTAGCGCGAAAGACAAATACGGCTTATGTAATTGCCAAAACAGGTATTATCATCTATAGTAAGTCTTTGGCTCAAGAGGTAATTAAAGACAAAATTACTGTTAATGTAGTATCCCCTGGAATAGCTGAAAATTCTTTTGATATTGAAGAAATGATTCCTAAACTACCTGCTAAACGTCCAGCAACTTTGCAAGAAATTAATCATGCAGTTTGGTTTTTTATTAATCCTGATTCTGATTATATTACAGGACAAGTTTTGGAAGTATCTGGTGGTTGGAATTTATAAATTAGGGAAGGCAGAATTTAGAATTTAGAATTGAGAATTCAGAAGGGAAGAAAAGACTATAAATGAGAAAGTTTTTGTGATGACTGATGCTCCAGACATGATATAATATATTCCTCATAATTATAGGTAGTTTGAGATTCAAAAAAATAGGCACAATCAAATTAGGGAAGGCAGAATTTAGAATTCTGAATTCTGAATTCAGAATTGAGAAGGGAAGAAAAGACTAGAAAGGAGAAAGTTTTTGTGATGACTGAATTATCCAGACATGATATAATATATTCATCATAATTATGGGTAGTTTGAGATTCAAAAAAATATGCACAATCAAATTAGGGAATAGGGAAAATTTTAACTTATTTAAGTTAGGAAACATTTGACTAAGAAAGAAGGTCTCAAGCTTCCCTTTGCAAGGGGATAAAAAAGGAAATTTCTGATTTTATTACCTTTTGTTGAAGCTGAAGATAGTGATAACTAATAACTAATAACTGAAATGCTTAATCTTGAAGATTTATATACAATCCACGAACAAAACAAAGATTCTATAACAGCTAAAGTAGAAGAATTTTCTATTGGTAATAAACAATTTAATTTTAATACTGAGAAAGCTATTTTAGGAGTAATAAATCTTTCTAATGATTCTTGGTATAGAGAAAGTGTATGTTTAAGTGCAGAAACAGCTATTCGTCGCGGAATGGTTTTGAAAGCTCAAGGTGCAGATGTGGTAGATATTGGAGCAGAATCAACTTTAGAAAAGGCGGAAAGAGTAGAAGATATTAGGCAAAAAAGTCAAATTTTGCCTGTTCTGAAAGCTCTTAATCAAGAAGGTGTTTTGACTTCAATAGAAACATATTATCCAGAAGTTGCCACAGAATGTTTAAAGGCAGGAGCTAATATAATTAATTTAACAGGACCGGAAAAAAGTGCAGAAATTTATCAGACTGTATCTGAATTTAATGCGGGGGTAATTATCTGTTATGTTCAGGGAAAAAATGTTAGAGAAGTGGGTGATTTTGATTTTGGAGATGACCCCACAAATTTAATGTATGAATATTTTGCTAAAGAAATAGAAACAGCAACTAAGTATGGCGTGAGAAAAATATTTATTGACCCTGGTTTGGGATTTTATTATAAAAATCTTCAGGATAGTTCTCTACGCATTGGTTATCAGATGAAAACTTTTTTAAATACTTTTAGATTGAGAAAATTAGGTTTTCCTGTATGTCATGCACTTCCCCATGCTTTTGAATGTTTTGGAGAAGAAGTTAGAAGTGCTGAACCTTTTTTCTGTGTGTTAGCTGCGTTGGGAAAAACTGACTTATTTAGAACCCATGAAGTTCCTAAAATTAGAGCTGTTTTAGATACTTTGGGATTATTTTAAAAATAAGGGAGTAGGGAAGAATTAATTAATGGATAATGGATAATTGATAATGGATAATTGATAATTACTTCAAGGAAAACCGTAACGGAATTGAAGATCGGGAAATATTATTTCTTTTCTTGATTGAAGTGAAATGACCGCTTTTTCTATTGAAATAGAAGGCTTTATAGCTTTATTTTTCGGTAAGAAGTAATAGCAGTCCTAAATAGGTTGTAAGTTCATAAGCAAAATTAATTACACATTCTATTAATTTCCTGTTCCCTATTCCCTCTTCCCTCTCTGAACTAGGAAATTCCTAAAAGCACAACTACTTAATATTTTTCGTAGGGGTTTGGTTTCTAAATCCCATTTTAGCTTGGGTTTGGAGACCGAGTATCTACAGTTTTTCTCACAAATAATTTAGGATTAGTAAATAAGGAAAAGAACTTAAACTTGAGGAGGTACTGATAACTGATAACTGATAACTGATAACTGAATGGCAATGGGATTAAATGAAAGAAAAAGAGGAAAAATCTCAAACTATCGAAAATGAATCTAATTCAGAAACTTGGATAATAGGTAAAGAATTTAGATTTGAAGCTTCCCATCAATTACCTAATCACGATGGGAAATGTGCAAGATTACATGGTCATTCCTGGCGGGGTGTTATTTATGTTTCTGGTAATAAATTAGAAAATTATGGTGCAAAGCAGGGTATGATTATGGATTATGGAGATATAAAAAAATATTTAAAACCTCTGCTTGATGATTATTTAGACCACTATCACTTAAACGAAACTACAGGTTTAGATAATCCTACCAGTGAAGCGATCGCTAAATGGATTTACGAACAATTAGAAAATAAAATTCCTGGACTCGTAGCAGTAAGAATTGATGAAACTTGTACGAGTCAATGTATTTATTCAAAAGGGAAAAGTAATTTTTTAATGCTTTGAATAAATAATTAGTAATGAGTAGCTAGGAGACAAAATTATAGTAGTTTTTCCTTAGTAGCTCAAGGTGCTATTGCTGCTAGGAGTATACAAGAAGATTTATAATATAGCACTACGCAAATAGTTTAGGACATTTCTAAATCTTGAAACCCTTTGACAGTTTGCTGTTCCCTGTTCCCTGTTCCCTGTTCCCGATTCAAGTAGCGCTATAATAGATTGATTAGGATAAAAATTTACTGATTTATTCACTAGACATCTCCAAAAATCCAAAAAATCAATTATTTCTCCCTATTCTCTCTTCCCTGTTCCCTAATAAAGAAATATCAGTTATTTCTCCCTGTTCCCTATTCCCAGTTAAGTGTTCCCTATTCCCTAAAAATATAAAAATGAGTTTAACTAAACAATTCAAAAGTAGATATCATGAGTCGCGGATACAATACATGGCAACAGGAAAATCTCCCACCTGTTCAGTCATTTATTCTCAAGCACCTTACTGGGAAAATTATCGACTTATTTTTCCCTTTTTAATTGATAATTGGCAACATTTTTATTACATTGACTTTCCACCAAAATTTGAAAATACAGAAAAAACCTACCCATCTATTTTAATAGGAATAGCAATGGCAGAAATTTATCGCCTTTGCGAAATATGTACCCCTGAGATAGTAAAAGTACCTTGGTATGGTTGTCTTCAGTGGGAAATAGATTGGTGGAATGAAGATATTTATTGGTATCTTCAGCAAAAGTTTTATCTGGAAAAATGGAATTGGGAAAAAATGCCTCGCATAGAGTTTTCCTCAAATTATACAGAAAATTATTCTTTTCCTTCCCTCAACGATACCTACCTTCTTGCAGTTAGTGGGGGTAAAGAAAGTACATTCGCTTTTGAGTGGATGCAGCAAGCAAACCTGCCGATAGAAGGATTTACTTTACATAATGCAGGAGGAATATTAGGTAAAAAATGGCTGGAAAAATTCCCAGTATTTGACTATATTAAAAATCAAACTTACCTATGGGAAATACAAGCTCATCCCCAGGAAGATCCGGCAGAACATTTTGCTTATCAAGGTGTTCGTAATGACCCTACTATTACTAATGCTCTTTTCATTATGATGGTAATTGCTATACAGCAAGGACATCGGTTTCTTGTATTGGCAAATGATAAAAGTTCCAATGAATCTAATGCCACATACCAAGGTCGAGAAGTTAATCATCAAAGTGCTAAGGGAGCTGCTTATATAGAACGTTTTAATGATTTTTTAAAGCGCAAAAATTTACCTTTTAGTTATGTGAGTATTTGCGAAGAAGTTTATTCTATAGGTGCAGTTCATCAACTATCTTTGTGGAACCAAAATATCCTAAATGAGCTTACTTCTTGTAATGAAGCACAGTGGTCTCCAGAAGATATACGATGGTGTTGTAACTGTCCAAAATGTGCTTTTTCTTATGCTTTAATTGAAGCTGTAACAGATTCTCGTTTTGCTACCCAGGTAGTAGGAAAAGACTTATTTAATCTGACAAAACTTGAGGATATTTGGAAACGTTTATTTGACCCAAATTCTGAGAAACCATTTGAGTGTGTTGGTGAAAAACGTGAGACTTTGATGGCTTTAGCTAAATGCAAAAAACAACGTCTTAAAAATGGTGAACCTTTGGGTATTCTTGCGGAAATACCTGATATTAAATTTGATAATTCTCTACTACAAATATCTCCTCCTGAAAATATTCCAACTGAACATCAAGAAAAACTAAATTCTGTTTTGACTGAATATTTTTAATAACTTAGGGATTTTCAAATAAATAGGACTGACCGAATAATTAATAATTATTAATTATTCAGCTTTATTAGCCTCCACTTTCAAAGGGAAAAAAAGTGCTAGGATATTTGCTCATATTCAATTCCGTTACGGTTTTAACTAGAGGTAATTATCCATTATCCATTCATGAAGCACTCAAACAATAAACCGGGTTTATTTCCCTGATTTTTCAAGTCACGCAAATTCCTAGATCAACCCGGTTTCTGTGTAAGTTTTAATAAAAAAATATTCAATTACTGTGAATTTAGGGAATAGGAAATAGAGACAGCAAAACAAGCAAGTCTAGTCCAAAAATTAGGTACAGCAGATTCCATCTTAAGATCAAATCCGCTTGCAATGGAAGTGTTATAAGAAACAGGATTTATGGAAGGTAGATGTTAGTATGGTGGGGTATTTAATCAACCCGGTTTCTCTGCTTTTGTAGTAAATATTTTGATTTTTTGCTTGCTCCCTATCCTACTCCCTACTTACTTTTCTGACAGAGATAAACTCCTTCTTCTTCATTAGCAGCTTCCCAATAATTCAATATATTTATCCCATAACTACTGAGGATTTCTTGCAGTTTTGTAGTGGTATAACGGTAGGAGAAAAACAAGCCAATTTTATCCCCACTTTTCCACTCTATCAATTCGTCATCCAATTTAAAACTCACATCATTATTCAATTCAAAATCAGCATTAACTCTTTTCAAATTAGGATTTTCCTCATCATCTTTAATCCCAAACTGGATATTCCCATTTTCGTGATTAACTCCCACATCTTCCAATACAGTAATCAGCCAATCTTTAGTTAATTCATTATCATATTGTGGCAGAATTTTTTCAATACCTTGAACATAATCAGAACCAGGTGCTAAATTTGCACTTAATAGTAATAAATCTCCCTCATTCAAAAAATTATTTAAAGTTGGGAAAATTTGCTGGGGATAAAAATTAGGAATCATACCAAAAAACGTAATAATTCTTCTTTCTTGCTCATCCCTTTTCTGAATCTGAAACATTAAATCATCAGCATCGAGTAAATCACAAACAATTGGTTGTACAGATAATTCAGTTAAAGAACTCCTAGCTTTTTGAGCCGAAATTATTGCCAGAGATAAACTAACATCTAGAGGATAATAAATTAACTCTCGCCGTTGATTAGATAAGTACGACAATAACAAACTGTCTTTAGTTCCACCTCCAGAACCTAATCCAATTAACTGTATACTAGAAAATTTATCTAAGGTTTCGGCTGTTTTTTGGAAACATTTTTCATAGGTATTAATAGCATCTCGATCGTTTCGAGAAGGAGAATATTCTTGGTGAATTTTTAACCATTTTTGACTTTGCTTGACACTATCATAATGAAATTTATGATTAATTTGCTTCCCAGAAAAACTGACTAAATAATCTTGATAAACTTGGTCAGGAAATTGACTAGGATGCACAAATACTTGTTCAAATTTTGCCGACATAATAATTCTAGATAATTTGATTTGGAATAGGCTAATTGTAGGGGCGAATGGCCATTCGCCCCTACATTCCTGCTGTGACTATGTTTGAGAAGAGCGAGAATGCCCGCGCCAGTAGTGGCGACTGCTATAAGTCCTATTTTAAGGTATGGTTCAAAGTAGCTAATTTTAGCTATCTGTAGCAAATGTGTTATTCACAAAAAAAAAGCTATTTCCGCAGCATTCCGGAACAGAAATGCTTAAAGCTATAATACTAATTTTTGCGAGTATTAGTATATAATACAGCAATTATGATACTTGTGACCTACAAAATTATATTATATTTTTATAGGGAATAGGAAATAGAAAAGTAAGCACATTTTACCAGGCAAAAGTATCACTTATACTAAAAAGTTAAAGTTTAGAGGATTAAAAAAAATGGAAAACCAGAAACAACATAAGTTAAATAACGATAAAGTTAAGCAACTTTTTATTAAGGGTGTTAACATTTATTTTCAGGATTAGCACTAACTTTAGTATTTGGGTTTATCATTTTGGAAATTAATCCAGGTTGTAATTTAGTCAGAGAAATCTAATGAATACTTCGGGATATTTTCCCTATCCATTTTCATCTGCATACCAAAGCGGAATGGAGTTTTATCGCCAGTTCATGCAACAAAGCCATAGAAAATTTAGTGCCGATATAATGTTTGAAATTTAGGGAGTAGAAATAGGTTGTAATAAAATGCCTAGGAAACAATTAGCATCAAGGGTGAATATTTATAATTTATATAATGATTATGCAACCCCAAATTAAAATATATAAATTTAAGACGTCATGTACCGTGAAGACTTACCAATTTATACTCAAATTGTTGAAGAGTTACGCCAAAATATTCAGCAAGGAGTTTATCAACTAGGAGACAAGTTACCGACTGAAGCTCAACTCAGCGAATATTTTGACGTTAACCGTCATACTTTGCGCCGAGCGATCGCTATTTTGAAAAGTGAAGGGTTGCTCAGAGTAGATCAAGGTCGTGGAACTTTTGTTGTAGCTAAACCTATTCAATATGTTATTGGTAAACGGGTACGCTACAATAAAACTCTCATTGCTCAAGGCCAAAAACCTAATTTTCAATTGCTACAAGTAGTTGAAATATCTGCTAATGTTGCTATTGCCCAAAAACTAGAAATAGAAGTAGGTGCTGCTGTAGCTTTAATTGAACGTTTAGCTTTTGCAGATGAGCAACCCCTTAGCATTTGTAGTAGTTATTTTCCTTTAGATCGTTTTCCAGAAATAATAGAGGAGGAAGGAATCCAATTTTTGCAACAGAAAGGTTCAATTTCTCAATTGTTAAGGGAGCTATATAATTGCGACCATATTCGTCATAGAACTCATGTTTATGCTCGTATAGTTGAACATAAAGATGCTTCTGTTTTGGAAGTTCCTCTTAATCACCCTATTTTATTAGCAGAGTCGATAAATGTAGATGGGGATGGCAAGATTATTGAATATGGGATGACAAGATTTAGGGGCGACAGGATGGAATTAGTATTTGAAAATTAATCGTTTGAAGGTCAGTTATTTCAATTTTAAGCGTTGGCGGAGCCTAGCTGCAGCTATATCGCCAATTCTAGGTAATTATCAAAATTTAGTAATTGGCGATCGCGGTTTGCTTATTAGCCATAAATTATCCTTATAGTTGAGCTTTTTTTGCATTATCTAAGTTTTCTTTTGTTTTTTCTAGCTCTTTCCATAGTTCCTCCACCTGTAGATAGGCTAATCTTGCCGGAATTTTCCCTGCTGTTTGAAAACCACTGATATAATTTACTTTATGAGAAAATTCTTGTAATTTTTTATTAAAAGCCATATTTTCTGGAGTTTCTTTTCCGTAATAGGAACTCTGTGGACAAAGAAATTCATGCTTATTCATTTTAGTTTCTCCCTGAGTAATTTTCAACAATTATAATTTGATTAAAAAGATTTTAAGTCAAATTTTTCTCTTTCTGGTAATATTATATCCATTGTTATTTTGCTTTTTTGCCTATCTTTAAATTGTTCTTAATATTTTTTTACTTTTTATTATATTTTTAACTATTTTTTCTCAGTGTTTTTACTTATCATAGCATTCCTCAAGAATTTGTCAAAAGTCCCAGTACAGATAAATACTCTGAAACTCTTACTTGTAGAGTTTTGATTTTTGGAACTGTTGCCTGCTTTCAGGATATTTGTAGACAACCAAAAATAGGACTGTGATAAATTCTATTCATAGCCCATGAACTCATAATTAGTTAGTATATTCTTCCTCTCTGTTGTCTATTCCCTGTTGTCTGTTTTCAGAATATTTGATACACAACTACACTGAGAATTTGAGGATTATTATAAGGTTAATATTTCAGTAAAAATACTCAATTTACCCGTTAATGTAGGGGAGAAAATCATTGTTAATTTTAAATATTTTCCTGAGTAGAACTATTCCCAGAGTCTTCACCAATACCCAAATTTTTCTTAGACTTTTTCAACTGTTTCCAAAGGTCTTTAATTTTATAATAAGCTTCTTCAGAAGAAAGTTTCCCACCAGTTTCTAACCCACAAATTAGACTAACTCGTTGAGCAAATTCCTGTAAGTTAGCATTAAAGACTAAGTTTTCTGGAGTAAAATCACCGTGATAGCGACTGCGAGGATACAAAAAATCATCGTTAATTGCCATTTTTCCTCCTATAGAAATATATGGGGTTTGATTAGAGCTGAAAAATAGGACTGTGATTATTTACATAATCCTATTTTGTCAACTCAATTATAGCAAATCCATTTTATAGAGAACGAATATTATATTGAGCTTGGAATATATAGGGCTACCCGCAAGTCGGAAGTCATATCATGTCCGGTAGCATCGGTATTGAAAGTGAGAAGGTAAGGAAGAAGGCTTTAGTTATCTAGGAGAGAAGGCTTTAGTTATCTAGGAGAGAAGGCTT
>NZ_JBNHEQ010000328.1:0-19049 GCF_050016015.1 Dapis hubbardiae BLCC-M172 | reverse complement strand
ATTAAAGTTTATGAGATCGCGATTCTGGGTTATGGAGCGCAGAACAAATTCTTGATGGGTTGACTATTGGCAGAAAAATCAAGGGATAATTCTTCCTCCTAGCAGCTCTAAATTTCCCATTTATCCTGTACGGGTGATTTCCTACGGAATGCTCCTAATTACGCGAATCACCTGAGAAAGGTCAATGAAGATAATTTATATACTATATAAAAATACTTAGCGAACTACAAATTTTTATACTACTTTTAATTTTATAAGTTGACGTCCATAATTTGAGTTTGAAGGATTATTCTAAAATACTGAATTTTGAAGTTAGGACATTTCTAAATTATCAAACTCAGTCATAGATTATTGTTGACTTTTGTCTCGCGCGTATTCCTATACCAACTTTGCAATACCATTTTCTGCACTTCCATAAAAGGCAGATTTTGCTGTCTAGCTAATGTAGCACAATCTTCATATTCAGGTTGCACATTAACAATTTTATCCCCCATTTTTGCCACCTTTAACCTCACTGCTCCATACTCTGTTTCCACCTGATGAATTTCTCGCTCCAAAATAGCTCGTTGTTGAATAGACTGACGAATACCCAAAGTCGTAGTCTCCCGAAATATTACTTTTTGACAAGCAGATAACTTTTCTGGTGTACAAATAACAGTTAGTAAAATTCCCTGGCGAGATTTTTTCATCGTTACAGGTTGAGTAAACACATCCAATGCACCCGCAGCAAATAGAGCATCAAAAGTATAGGCGATCGCTTGCGGAGAACAATCATCTATTTGAGTTTCTAAAACTGAGACAGTTTCTAGATGCGAATGTAGGGACGTTGCATGCAACGTCCCTACAACATCAAACTTTTTTACTTGAGAATGTTGAGTCTGAACTTTCCCTTCTGCGATCCACAAACGCAGAATATTAGGGATAGCTAAATTCTGGGAACCCGCCCCCAAACCAACACATTGTAAAGACATTGACGGTGGTGGACAAAAACCACTAGCAATAGTACAAGCGATCGCCGTACCCGTAGGAGTACACAATTCTTTTTCAATCCCATTAGCATAAATCGGAACATTATGCAACTCCCAAAGTTTTAGCACTGCTGGTACAGGTACAGGTAATAGACCATGAGCAGTCCTCACAGTACCCCCACCAGTAGGCAAAGGCGAGCAATACAATTTGTCAATATTCAACCAATCTAACCCCAAACAAGTCCCCACAATATCAATAATGGCATCAGTTGCCCCAACTTCGTGAAAATGTACTTGCTCTGGAGCAACACCATGTACAGCACCTTCTGCTTGTGCCAACTTCTGAAACACTGCCAAACTCCAAGCTTCAGCACGTTGGGGCAATCCAGCTTTTTTGATTAATGCTTCTATTTCTGGCAAATGGCGGTTGTGAGCATGATGGTGTTTTTGTCTGTTAGAGTCATTTTCTGCATCGTGATGATGGTGATGGTGGTGGTCAAAAGTTAGGGGTTCCCCATCTTCAGGATTTGCATGAGTTAGCTTGACATGAAATTTCGTCGCTACTATACCATTACGATGCACTTTTTCTGTACTTAACTGATATTCCTGGGAAATACCCAAAAGATTTAGTTTTTCGATTAGATAGTCTAGAGGAACACCAACATGGACTAAAGCACCCAGACACATATCGCCTGCAATACCAGTGGGACATTCAAGGTAAGCTATTTTGTTCATAAACTAGGGAAGCGCTACGCGCAAGTCAAAAGTCAGTAGGGGCGAATGGCCATTCGCCCGTAGAAAAGTCAAAAATAATCTCTAACTGAGGTTTTCCTATTGGGAATAGAAATTAGTATTAAAGTTTACCTCACCATCCTAAAATTTTTTCTAATTCTCTTTGAAGACCAATTCATCCTTACCAAGACTTTTTGACATACTCTCCGGCTGTTAGGCGCGGAGATTCTCCTGAAAACAGGATTCTTGGTTCAATGAGTCCACTTAAATCAGATACGCAAGCGATACCTAAGCCAGAGATGGTTCTCTCCCCAAGCGTTTACTCTATTTCAAGAGCCTGTTCCCGTATGCCCTACGGTACAGTTCAAACCTAAAAAAACTTTGGTTCTCTGGTACTTGTTGCTTAGAGCTTTTCGATACACAAGCATTCGGAGTGCAAAACCCCATAACTCTAGTTTTCAAGGTAAATGGCGCTACTGATTAAGTAGCTAGGTTTTTAGAGTGGTTGAATACCTTTCCACTTTTTCTAGCATAACACAAAGTCCCCCTAAAAGGGGGAGGCTTTAAACCCAATTTTTCGGTAAAAAAAACTGTAGGGGTTTGGTCTCCAAACCCTTTACTCTCAAAATCCCTACAGAATTTTCAAAAGGGGTCAATTCAAAATTGGCATTGCTGAAACAGAGTATGAAATTCCTAAATTTATAACGGTAAATCAGACCTATTTCTCGTCTAACTAGGGTGGAAAAAGCTCCTTTCTAACTCCTGACTCCTGTAGGGGCGTTTTGCTATCGCACAACTCCGTTTTGCTAGCGCAAAGCTCCGCTAACGGCGCTTGAGCCGACATGAAAAACGCGGAGCGACATATAAAGCGGAGCTTTGCGTTAGCAGATGGCCATTCGCCCCTACCACTCCTGTAAAATCATACTTTTATTCAGCAACGCCCAAAATTTAGTAACAATTATATGATTATGGCGGAATATATGAGCAAACTTCTGCTTATTCTTTGATAAACCAATAGTTTGACATTTTATCTAAAATCTAAAATACAAATATGGCAATTTTTTACGAACTTCATCCTGATACCCCCCAACAAAGACGTGTAGAACAGATTATTAAAGCTCTTAAAGATGGGGCAGTGATGCTTTATCCAACGGATACTGTTTACGCAATAGGTTGTGACCTCAATGTTAAATCTGCTGTGCAGCGGGTTAGGCAAATTAAACAACTATCTAATGATAAGCCCTTGACATTCCTTTGTTCCTCCCTCTCTAACATTGCAAGTTACGCTATTGTAAGTGACTCAGGCTACCGGATTATCAAACGTTTAATTCCTGGCCCTTACACATTTGTGCTACCTACCACAAAGTTAGTCCCACGACTGGTGATGAGTCCAAAACGTAAAACAACAGGTATTCGGGTTCCAAACAATCAAGTATGCTTGGCCTTGTTAGAGGCTTTGGGCAATCCCATTATTTCCACATCGGCTCATATTACCAGTGATGCTGAAGGAATGGCCCCGATAAAGATAGAAGCAGTTACTGGTAAAGCAGAATTGTTTGATTGTCTAGAAAATCTAGTAGATATCATTGTCGATGATGGTTCTGACCCTGGGTATCAGGTATCCACTATCCTTGACTTAACTGGCCAAGAACCCAATCTGATTCGAGAAGGTCTTGGGGTTGAAACTGTAACAGCTCTGATTGGTTAATACAGCAAAGAGGGAGTAGGGATTCAACAATTAATAATTAATAATTAATAATTAATAATTACCTCTCCTTATAGAACCCCTGAAGGGAGCTATTTAAAATTATAGATTGAGAGTAGGGGAGTAGGGGAGTGGGGGTAGGGACGTTGCATAAGGGCGTCCGTACGGGAGTGTGGAGAGATGGTAGGAAAAACTCAGTTTGAGGTTACTTTTGAATTTTGAATTTTGAATTTTAATGTGCCACCTGTGTAACAGACACACAGGTGGCACTGTCAATTTAATGGTTGTCACAGTTCCTCGTTCCTGAGATGGCTTTCTGAGGAAAGTCTTAATTTTCAATCTATATTAAGCTTTCGGGCGTTTTTAGTATGAATCGGGAAAATATCTTTGATACTAATTTCAAGAATCTAAGAAAACCACACTAGAAAAGTGTAACTCTCCTTTGCTATTAGTCTAGGCAACTTTCCTATAGTTATAAGTGTAGAGGGAAGGAACAAATCACAAAGATTTCAACCAACACGAAATACTCTACATTTTTCTTTCCTACGCCTAGCGTGCATTATCCAGAGGTAAAATAAAATGACTGTTAAGACTGCTTGCTCCCCCAACTCCCCAACTGACAACTCTACTACCGCTCCAGAAGTTAATAATAGCCAAGTTGAAAATCAAACTACAGAAAATACTGTAATAGGAATGGGTACTGAAACTTTAGCTGCTGTGGTTTTAAAAGAATTGCAAGATGGTGCAAAAACTAAGCCTGCAAAAGCTCAAACTGTAGCTCTGCGTATAGCTAAAGAAGTAGAAAGGATTTGCTTAAAAAGTAATCGGATTCAAAATTCTGGTGAAGTTCGTTCTTGGCAACTGAGTTTGGCACGTCATCGCTGGCAAAAGTGCTTGCAATACTACAAACTTGGTTCTAAGCAAGGTCGGGTAGAATTACACTCTCTCCTAGCTTCTATGGTTTATCGTCATATTGCTTCTTTTGGAACTCAATTAAATTTCCAAGGTCGCTGTAACTTAATCGAGGATTTTATGCAAGGGTTTTATATTGAGTGTCTGCGAGCTTTCCGCCGGGAACATGGTTTGGAACAAGACTATACTCCTAAAATGAAGTTGGAATTGGCAGAATATATGGCATTCACCGAACAGTATGCTAAACGTCAAATTGGTTTGCCCGGTCGAAACCGTCAACGGTTAATTGTCCTACGCGCTCAGGGTTTTGCTAAAGGTCAACCTCCTGAAACTGCTATTGATATTGAAATGGCGGTTGAGTCTCCTAAAGGTGAAGATGCAGAAGCTTTTAGTCGCTCTTCTGCTGTACAACAAGTTCGAGAGCAAATGGTTTCTGAGGCTGTTGACCCTGCTGAAGCTGTATTGCGCGATCGCGTAATTGCTGAGTTAATCGCCTACTTGGAAGCGGCTGGTCAAGACCAATGTATTGATTATCTACGGTTAAAACTACAAGATTATCAAGCATCTGATATTGATAAGAAGTTGGGTTTAACTGCTCGCCAACGGGATTATTTACAGCAGCGTTTTAAGTATCATGTAGAAAAGTTTGCTCGTTCTCAAAATTGGAAGTTGGTACATCAGTGGTTAGGTGCTGACATTGACCAAAAATTAGGTATGACTTCTGAGCAATGGGAAGCTTTCTTAGTCACACTTTCTCCTGAGCAACAACAAATTCTACAACTTAAGCGAGGTGGTGAAGATGAAAAAGCGATCGCTGCTGCAATCAAATGTACTCCTAAACAGTTACAGAAACGTTGGGCAAAATTATTGGATATGGCTTGGGTCTTTCGCAATAATGACCAAAGTTAGTATGGTATTAAAAATGAAACAAATTATTTTTACTTATCCAATGAAAGTTTGCTATATGGGTCATCCTACTTCTTTCTAGGGTGGGCAATGCCCACCCTATTTACATTTAGTCCATTTATAATTTTTTTGTGATTTAAAATACAAATAAATTGCTACAATAATTATCAATATATTTAATTTTTCTGGTAGAAAATTTTTATAATAAAATTAATACTTTTAGACTAATTCATCAAAAAGTTTGAATATTTTGAATAGATAGAACTCTTCAATGATTTATAATCTATATTCTCGACTTCAAAATGTAGTAGATTAAAGATAATCAGTCAGGTAGAGGATCGATAAATTTAATGCTTTACAAGAGGGAATAGCATTCACATATAATTTCCTAGGAAATTGCCAATCAGAGAAACTAATTAAGTATAAATACTCAATTAAACCTTTTAACTTGACTACAAGGAAGGTCAATAAAGATAATTTACAGAGTATAAGTACGAGGGAAATTAACGATTTTTGTCTACTTAATTAGATGATAAAGTGACCCACGGAACGTGAGCCATCAAAAGTCCCAAAAATGATAAAAACTCTGAAACTATTATTCCTATTACTTTCTAGAGCTGTTCCCTAATTATGTGCTTATGTTCTCAACAACTGCACTGAGGACTTTCATATTAGTTAAATGGGACAAACTTGTAACTTGTCAGCCAAATTTAGATATATTGGAGAAAGTAACAATTTATGAAGATATATGTCTGTGAATATAACTTTGGCTCCTGATTTCACTCAGAAGAGAGTGGTTAATAATTACCCTAAAATTAAGCAAATCTTTGAAACTATTGATGCGTATAGCTGTCCAAACTCTTATAACTTTCATATGCATACAATTTACTCCGATGGACAGCTAACACCTGAGAGTTTAATAGAGCAAGCAATTGCGATCGGCCTCAGAGGTTTGGCCATTACGGACCATCATAGTGTTGGTGGTTATCAAATAGCTAAAAGTTGGTTAGAAAACTGGAAATCTATTAATCCAGATCAAGAGCATTTAGCCCCTATTCTGTGGAGTGGGGTAGAAATTAATGCCAACTTACTGAATATTGAGGTACATATTCTCGGATATGGTTTTGATCCAGAACGCCCAAGTTTACACCCTTATTTGACAGGAAAGGGGACTAAAGGTCGAGAATATCAAGCTGCTAATGTCATTACTGCTATTCAACAAGCGGGTGGTTTGGCGGTACTTGCTCATCCTTGTCGTTATAAGCGTTCTGCTACTGACTTAATTAAAGCAGCAGCGAAGTTAGGTATTGATGGTGTGGAAACTTACTATGGTTACACTCATACTAAACCTTGGAAACCTAGCCCAAAACAAACAGAGCAAGTGAAGAAACTTAGTGCTACCTATGGTTTACTGAATACTTGTGGTACTGATACTCATGGTAAAAATCTTTTGCTACGTTTATAGGGTGGGAATGTCACTATCCCACCCTATTGATTCAAACTAAAACTATCTAAAAATTAGACTAATTAGACCTCTCGCCCAAGAGGTCTATTATTTTGTTTAACTACCATTTGCTATCATTATAGTTGTCAAAAGCATAATCCCAAGACTGGTTAGTAAAAAAACAATTCCCAAGGATATTGACTGACCTAGATGTACTGGAGAATTTGATACTTTCATAGTTTGTTTTTAACAGTTTTTTAAATGTTTTCCTAAAATAACAAGTTTTTAAGAGTTCGTGGAAATTTTTAATATTTTGTAATGAAACTTATATTTTCTTTAAAAAAAAGTATTTAGCTATTAGCAGTCAGCGATCGGCTTTTTTTGTGAAGGCGTTAAAAATATTCTTCAGATTTGCTTTGAAATATACTCGGAAATCGAGTAGTAGTGCATTTTCATGGTAGTCATTATAATTATTTTGGTCAATGGGAACAGTAGTGGGAGCATCTTGCCCCTACAAAGTGGCGTTTTTCATTCTCATCTACTATTACTATGCAAGACTACAGCTATTTTTCCTATGTAGTTCGATGCGAGTTATGAAAAAATAAATGAGCAATTAAAAACTTAAATTCATCGAGTTTTGAAACGTTTTTATTATAGATTTTTAATTATGGATAATAAGCAAAATGACAGCTATGCTAATCTTCCTGATGAACTTTTGGAAGATATTTTAGAGGATGCTCCCAAAATAGCAGATAAAATTAAACCATTGTTTCAAGAGCTAGAAGAACAAAAAAAAATATTACATCAAAAGTTAGAAGATAATGATTTGATTTGTAGAGTTGGAGATTTGGAAAATCCTCCTAGTCCATCTATTGCAGCGGTTGATGGTGGACAAGCTATTGAAAAATCTATTGGTGCTGATACTTTAATTGCTGTTGGCGTTGGTGTTGAAGGTTTAGTAAGAGAGGATAACCGAAAATGGGGTTCTGTTCAGTATAAAAATTGGCAAGATGTTCTACCTCATAATTCTGAAAGTAATCCTAAAGTTACTAGAGGTGCAATGACAGCTTTAGAACTATTAGTAATTAGTCAGACTCCCCATGACATTATAATTGCTGATGGTTCTCATCAAACGCCTGTAATTGGAATTAATAGTTTAACAAGTATGTCAACTTTAGATGAGCCTCATTTTCAAGAAGTAACATCAGATATTATTGAGCAATTTGATTTGATAAATTCTCTTAAGAAAACTATGACTAATCCTAATATTGTTTATATGGTAAAATACGATTCTTCACAAGATATTGGCTTAAGTATTTTGAAATATTTTAATTTAACACTTGATGATAAAACAGTTATGACTTTAATTTTAAATTCAGATGAATTTACAAAACCATTACCTGTGGGACAAACTAAGAAGACAGAACAAGTTTGGGGCGATCTGTATATTTCAGTTTCTGATAAGTTTGATTTTCGTGGACAGCGAGACACTATTAAAGAAGAGCTGAATAAAGCGCTAGATTTACCTAAAAATAGAAAAGTATATTTTACTTACTATAAGCCTTATAAGTGGTCTCCTGCTTATAGAATAGAAATGAAAGAAAACTGTGCAAAAACAGAGATTGAACTTGCTAAAGTTTTAAAAGGAGTTAAAGAACAAGTTGTTTCTACTGAAATTAAAGAACCTTATCCTCAATATTTAGCTGATATGATGGCTAAAAGTATAAGTGGAGGTTTAGAAGCATTAAGAGCAATAGTACAGTATCAATTTAGTGATAATCCAAATTTTTTGCAACTACTTACCCAATCTTACAGAACTTAATTAACATCAGGAAAAACTATAGATATGGATTTACTTAATTTACTTAAAAACCAGTCAAATCAATTTAATATTGGTAGTGTTGGTTCTCCAAGTAATACTACAGAAATCATAATTGATATTAATCAAAAAAGTGAACAAAAGAAAATTTTAGGACAGTTAGTTTGTTTAGTACAACCACAGGAACAAGAACAATTAGTTGTTATCGGATAAATTAGTGAAATAGAAACTAAAAATCGTTGGCATGAAGATTTAACTTTTAGAGGAATTATTAAACGTAGAGGTTCACTTCCTCATTTAAGCGGAAAAGCTGATGTTAGAACTGCTAAATTAAATGTTCAAGCTTGTTTTAGTATTGCACCTGATGGCAAAATTAGTGAAGGAACATTAGGTACTTCTCCATCAACGGGTACTGCAATTTTTTCTGTTCGAGATGAAGTATTAGATAAACTTTTAGAACAGTATAAAAATCAAATTATTTATTTAGGTAATGCTTATTCTACTGAAGTAAAAATGCCTTTTTGGTTAAAGCATTTTGATAGAGGAGAAGGAGGTGCTGGAGAAGCTTATCATATTGGAGTTTTTGGTAAAAGTGGTTCTGGAAAATCTGGTTTAGCTGCTTATTTATTGTTAGGATATGCTAGGCATAAAAATATGGGAATAATTTTTATCGATCCACAAAATCAATTTGCTAGTGATACAGATTTACCTTTTAAACTCCATGAATCTTTAAAAAAATTAGGTAGAAAAGTTGAAGTTTATAGTTTAACAAATCAAATTAGATTAGGAACAAAAAATAATGCAGTAAATTTATTTACTTCTCTCTTGCTAAAAGCAGGTTTTTATCGAAATATTGGAGTTAAAAGTAAAGAAAATCAAGAATATGCTTCAGAAGAAGTGGCTCGAATCATAAGAGTAATTTTGTCTAACCAACAACCCAAAATTGAACTCAAAAATGCTTGTGATGATTTGTTGTTAAATGTATTAACTTCGTTGAGAAATGATAATAATGCTTTACAAAGAATCTATGGTAGTAAGCAAGCTAAAGAAAGATTGGAACAAACTCTTGATAGTATTATTAATGAAAATATAGAATTTCAAAGAGTTAAAGAGGAAATTTGGCAACCTGTATTAGATTTATTCCTTGAACGAGATAGTCAAGGAAATCAAAGAAAGTCTCTATGGTTGATTGTCGAAAAAGCTGCTACCGATCAAACCAAACCAGTTGTCTTTTTAGATATTAAAGGAAAAGGAACAACTTTTGCTGATAATGAAGAAATTAAAGCATTAATTCTCAAAGAAATTAGTATAACTTTAAGAGTAGCTGGCGAGAGAGAATTTGATAAAGATAAAAGATTAAATTGTTTAATTTGTCTTGATGAAGCTCATAGATTTGTTAGAGCTTCTTTTGGTAATGATGATAATAGTGAAATGTCTAATTTAACAAAAACTTTTGTAGATGGAGTTAGAACAACTAGAAAGTATGGTTTGGGTTATATGTTTATAACTCAGACTATTGCATCTTTACATAAAGAAATAGTTCAACAATTAAGACTTTATGCTTTTGGATATGGTTTAACGTCTGGAAGTGAATATAGACAAATTGAGGAATTAGTAAGCGATAAACAAGCATTAAGTTTATATAAATCATTTGTTGACCCTCAAAGTAGCAAACAATATCCTTTTATGTTTCTTGGACCTATTTCTCCTTTATCATTTACAGGTTCACCTTTATTTCTTCAAATGTTCACAGAGTTTAGTAAATTTAAAGATGCTAACAAATTGGTAGAACAATCTCAAGGCAACTTATTCAATCAAAATACACTTTAAACATGAAATCTAAACAATTAAAAAGGATAAGAGGAGAGTTATTAGCAAAATTAGCAGAATATAGTGTTGAATGGGATTTTGATTCAAAAAAGCTAATTGTTGATGATTTAAAATCAATGCAAAAACAATTAGCTCAACATACTAATTTACGAGGTTTAAAATATGAAAATAAATTCCAAAATTATTTAGCCAAACCTGAAGAAATAGACATTCTGAAAATTGATCCTTACTTAGAAATTGTTAAAACTACAAAGCAAAGACAACTTTGGGCTTACGCTACAACTTTTTGGTCAATTCCTGTTACAACTGGTTATGGTAGAAGAATTAGATTTTTAGTATTCGATAGCTATAACGATAAATTGATTGGTATTTTCGGATTAAGCGATCCAGTAATTGGTTTAGGAATAAGAGATAGATATATTGGTTGGACAAAAGAGCAAAAATTACAAAGATTATATAATTGTATGACTGCCTATATTTTAGGAGCAGTACCACCTTATAATTTAGTTCTTGGTAGTAAATTAATTGCTTTATGCCTCATGTTTCCAGAAGTTAGAGAAGCTTTTTATTATAAGTATAAAGACAAAGTATCTCTAATCTCTGGAAAGAATAAAAAAGCACATCTTATCTATATAGATACTTTAGGAGCTTTTGGTAAATCGGCAATATATACTCGTTTAATGAATTGGAAATTTATCGATTATACAAAAGGTCAAAGTCATTTACATATAACTGCAAATGGAAGTTGGGAATTAATAAAACAAGTTGTTCCAGATGACATATTTGATAGTTATAAATTTGGTCAAGGACCTAATTGGAAAATGAGGATTTTAAAAATAGGGTTAAGAGAATTAGGTTTTTCCGAAGATATATTGAGTATTGGTTGGCAAAGAGGCTATTACAACTGTCCATTAGCTAATAATGGGCAAGAATATCTTTTAGGAAAATCTAACAAACCAAAATGGAAAGATTTTAAAAAAAGTGAATTGGTGGAATATTGGAAAAATAAATGGATAATTCCACGATTAGAAAAATTAGAAAATAATTTAGATAACTTCAATATAGCAATTATCAAATAGATGAGGTACAGAAAAACTTAGTAATAGCAAATGTTTTGACTTTTAAATGTACCTCATGTAACTGAAAAACGCTATATTAAAATATGAAACCTGTAATCATTCCAGCTAATAAGATAAAACCTATCCAAACATTTTGTCTGAATATTTGAGCATAAGGTTTCAAAATATCTTCTTGCCGTAATTTTCCATATTGAATAAACCAAAAAATTGTAGCAATTCCCAGAGCTATCCAAAAGCCAATATGTAGCTCCATTTCTCTTCCTAATAACCCTAATAAAACAGAAGTTAAAAAGAAGAATGTACCTACAGCATTAGTAGCATATTCACCAAAAAATAGAGCGCTAGAATTAACACCTAAACGTCGATCGTCTTCGCGATCGCTCATTGCATAAACTGTATCAAAACCTAATGTCCAAACAATAGTTGCACCCCACAATATCCAAGTTGCAGTATCCAACTTAGCAACTGCAGCACTCCAACTAATTAAAACCGCAAAACCCCAAGCAATAGATAATACCAACTGGGGTACTGGAAAAAATCGCTTTGCTAAGGGATAACAGATAATTACGGGAACTGCTGCTACAGATAACCAAAAACTCAGGGGGTTGAGATATAGCGCTATAGTTCCAGCACAAGCAAAGGCAATAATGGCAATAACAATACCTGTTTGAATGGTTAGAGCGCGGGAAGCAAGGGGGCGATCGCGAGTTCTCTCTACTTCTGGATCGATATCTCGGTCCCACAAATCGTTAATTACACAACCTGCGGCACTGGTGGCGAATGTTCCTATTACTATTACTCCTACTAATGGTATGGGTGGCATGGCGTGGGTAGCTAAAAATACGGCCCATAAGGCAGGAATCATTAAAATAAAACGTCCGGCAGGTTTATCCCATCTCAGAAGTTTGATTACTTTTATTAAGGTTGATTCTGATTCAGGTAGAGTAGATTGAGTCATTTTAGTTATTTGTTATTTGTTATCAGTTATAATAGCAAATTTGTTTATTGTTTTGCCCTAAAATATTTATCTTAATTGCTCAAGCAAAACAAGGAGCATAATTATAATTATTGTACCTAAGATAATATAAATTGCAATATTTTTTAGAGGCGATCGCTTCTTCTAATTTATCAAATTAATTGTTTTCCGATTCCATTATTTCCAATAAACAATCATAAAAAACTTGAAAACTGTTTGAGATATTTTTTGCGGGTTTCATATGGGGTGCAATATCTCTAGCAGCCCTCATTTTTTCTAATCTTCCTTGATGATAACCTGCGTCTTTAAGCGCTTTTTCTAAAGCTTCCCAAGTACCACCTTTAATGTCATCTGGGTCACGATATTTAGCATTTTGACTGAGATTTTTAGATACTTTAGGATAAGCTTTAATCAAAGCTGAAATATCTCCAAAAAACCAAGCTTCTAATTCCTCAATCATAATTCTATTAATTAATTGATAATTATTTTTACTTTTACTTCTTGTGACAAATCCAGCATCTCTAGCAATTTTTTCTAACTTTAATTTCAATTTTTTACAATCTTCATTATCTCTATCTACCAAAATTATAATTCTCCAATCATCAGGTATCCATTTTTTATACCCTTTTAATCCTCCGGGTAGTTGAGAAAATAAATCTTCTTTACCCTGAAAAAAGTGAGTTTCAAAAGTTATTGATTCACCCAGAATTTTTGGTAATAAATAACAGAGAGTTTCCTCCGTTGACCGATCCTCTATTAGAAATTCAATATGCACTCGTTAGCCACTCCTAATAATTACTAATTTTCAGGTTAATTTTTGGGTGGTGCGCCTTGATTTTTTAGAGGATTTCCAACCTCAAAATAGTCTTCCATCCATAAATTACCTAAAGATGCTCCTTCCTCGATAAATTCTTTGATTCCTCGCATTTCGCTAGTACGTTTAGCCTGAGTATAACCATTTTTATCCCGATAAAGTACCCATAATTCTTGGGGTCTTATCTCATCAATAAAAAACGGAGAATGAGTTTTCACCATCAATTGAGTCTTAGCTGAAGATGCACGACATTCTTCAGCAAGTTCTGGTAATAAACGAGGATGTAAATGATTTTTTGGTTCTTCAATACCGATAAGTTGAGGTGGATCTGGGTCGTGTAAAACAGTGAGATAAGCTAACATTTTTAAAGTACCATCAGAGGCAAATTTTGCTAAAATTGGTATAGCAAAAGGAGCATCTTTTATCTGTAGTAAAAGTCTTCCATCTTGCATAATTGAAGCTTCAACTTTTTCTAAACGTGGAACTCTACGAGAAAGAATATCAAGAATTTTTTCAAGTCGTCCTGAATGTTGTTCTTTAAGATATTGAACAACATTAGGTAAATTATCCCCTGTTGGCGATAATCTTTCTTGGGCACCCGCTTCAGGAATACTACGAGTATTGTCTGCAGTTAAATAGGAAAGATGCCAACCTGTAGTAAATTTTCTCAAGGCACTAACACGAGGATGTTTAGCAAATTGTCCGAGGGTACTTACTGCTAAAAATTCCGCAGATTCTAATTTTTCATCTATACGTTTGTCTTGTTCATCAGGCATTTCTCCAGTAATTACTTTTCCTTCCCCTTCTTTAAAGTCTAAACACCTAAACGGTTTTCCTCTTGATTTTCTTCTCCATTCCAACCATTCTTCAGCAACATAAGGACCTTTGGTTTTTTCAGCAATGGCAAGATGATATGTAATTAAAGGAGAGTCTTTTTTTTCTCGATATTTAAGTTCAAATACTATATTTCCCTCAGTATCTCTAGTTCTTAATTCTTTAAATCTCCCCCTTTTTTCCCAAGCTTTTCGGAGACCATCTGTAAAACATTCTGACAAAAAAGCAAAGACATCAAATATTGTTGATTTACCACTACCATTAGGACCTAAAAATACAGTTAATGGAGTGATTTTTTTTAGTTCTAAATCACGCAGAGCGCGATAATTTTGCACTCGTAGATATTCAATTCTGGGAATAGATTTTTTGGGCATTATTTAGTTTCACCTTCCTTTTAGTTTAAGTATTCAGTTACAGCAATCCTAAATAGGTTGTAATGTAACATTTTATCGTAGGGGTTTGGTTTCCAAATCCCTCATGCACTTGGGTTTGGAGACCAAACCCCTACAGTTTTTTTGACAAATAATTTAGCATTCAGCTTTTGAACTTAATAACTTACTTTTGATACAGTCATAATAGCTAAGATGCCTATGCTACAAAGGTTTTATTATTGATATTTGTATCTCACCGTAATCCACTGTAATCCTTTCTATACTTCAATCTCCATCGCGGATATATCTTAACAAGTATAATTTGTCAATAGTAAAAGTCCATTTTACTTATTTTTTGTCATAATAAAACAGATGACATTATTTAATCTAAAATTTAACAAACTTGTAAACTAGGACACATTTATATGGTTACATCTGTTCCTCTAGTTAGAATTCCTACTCCACTAGGAAATAAAGACCGTATCTTGGCAGCAATAGATATGGGTACCAACTCCTTACATTTGGTGGTAGTAAAAATTGACCCCAGGTTACCTGCTTTTACTATTATTGACCGAGACAAAGAAACAGTAAGACTGGGAGACTGCGGAACGAAAGGTAATTTAAAACCGGAAGTGATGGATAGAGCGATCGCCACTTTGGAGCGTTTCCAAAAAATTGCTAAAAGTGCTAATGCTGAACAAACTATCACAGTTGCTACCAGTGCTGTACGGGAAGCACCCAACGGCAAAGAATTTCTTAACAGAATAGCTGATGAGTTAAACCTCTATGTTAACTTAATCTCTGGTCAAGAAGAAGCACGACGAATTTATTTAGGGGTGCTTTCAGCAATGGAATTTAACAACCAACCCCATATCATTATTGATATTGGAGGAGGTTCCACAGAGTTGATATTAGGTGATAGTAATACACCGAGAACTCTAAGCAGTACAAAAGTAGGTGCAGTACGTCTGACAAAAGAATTTGTTACCACAGATCCCATTAGTAAAAGTGAGTTTGCGTATTTGCAAGCTTACACTAGAGGTTTATTGGAACGTCCGACAGAAGAATTATTAGCTAACATCAAACAAGGTGAAAAACCTCGGTTAGTCGGAACTGCTGGTACTATTGAAGCTTTAGCAACTATTCATGCTTATGAAAAATTGGGAAGTGTACCAACTCCCCTGGGTGGTTATCAGTTTAGTTTTGCCGAGTTGGAAGAATTGGTGAATAAATTGAGGAAACTATCTCTTTCTGAAAGACTCGAACTTCCAGGAATGTCCGAAAAGCGAGCAGAAATTATTTTGGCGGGTGCTTTAGTTTTACAGGAAGCAATGAGATTATTGGAGATGGAGTCAGTAACTATTTGTGAAAGAAGTTTACGGGAGGGAGTAATACTTGACTGGATGTTAAATCATGGTTTGATAGAAGATCGCCTCCGTTTCCAAAGTTCAATTCGGCAACGTAACACCCTAAAAATTGCGCAAAAATATCAGGTCAATTTGGAATATAGCGAACGGGTTGCTTGTTGGGCGTTATATTTATTTGACCAAACTCAGGGAGTGCTGCATCAGTGGGGATGTGATGAACGAGAGTTATTATGGTCAGCAGGAATTTTGCATAACTGTGGTTTATATATAAGTCATTCAGAACACCACAAACATTCTTATTATTTGATTAGGAATGGGGAATTATTGGGGTATAGTGAGATTGAAATTGAAGTTATTGCTAATTTAGCTCGTTATCACCGCAAGAGTTTACCCAAGAAAAAACACGAGCATTATCAAAACTTACCCAAAAAATATCAACAAGTCGTGTCTGAGTTGAGTGCATTGTTGCGGTTGGCGATAGCTTTAGATAGGCGACAAAAAGGAGCGATCGCTAGTATCACCTGTTGGTTAAACAAAAATCAAAAGGAATTTCATATCTGGTTACGACCTGCTGACCCTGAAGATGATTGTGCATTGGAGTTGTGGAGTTTGGAATATAAGAAGCAGGCGTTTGAAGAGGAGTTTGGTTTAAAATTAATAGTAAAATTGGAAACTGCAATTGTATCTGTTTGAAGAAGGTGATATAGAATCTGGAGTGCGACTCGTTTGGCCTAAGCAAACCCTAGTTTGCGTTCAGCCAGCCCTGTCAAAGGGTAACTCTGATAATCATGGAGGTTAAATTCCTTCCCGCGCAGGTACCGCGTGACTCCCTAGTCCCAGGTTTCAGACAAAGCGCAAGTCTGTCACGAGCGTGCATGGCCTAAAAGCTTCGTCAAGAGTAATGTTATCTCAATTCTCTGCAAGGGAAGTTGACAATGGTTATCGAATAGATAATCTAGTATATGGGTCGTTACTATAGACAAGGGAAAAACATTGATACCCTTGAACCAAAATGGTATGCCCCGCATAATTGGAATCAATTAACTGGAGTTGGTTTTGTATCTAATTGGGGTCGGTCTAAACTAGGAGCCTAAAGTCAACGTGAAATGATATCAGGGAACGAAGTAACCCCTTTTAGCCTCTCTTGAAGAGTAGGAAAAGCGTAACCAATGGCTATTAGGGATAAGGATTCCCTAAGAGGCAAGCCTGGAGTAATACCCAGGATATGCAGACGTGGGGAGGCATTGCTCTTAGGCGTGAAACCGAAATTGTATTAAGCCAAAACGCACTCGCACTTAGTAAGTAGGTTCAAGCCGAGAGTAGGAGACTCATGCCCGTGAAAAATCTCCAGGCATAATGCCAAAGAGCAGCGAAAACCGAAGCCAATAAGCGTGGACAAACCTTGAAATATAGGTGCGAAATTAAGTGTAACCAACCTTGAAGCATCCTGCGATGTTAGGAGCCGTGTGAGCTGGAAACTCTCATGCACGGTTTTGAAACAGAGGTGAGGGGTAGCGATACCCCCATCGACTGTAACTAATTACTATAGCTAAGTCATTGCGACTGCAACGGAGTGGAAGGTTTGCGGAGCATTCCGGAACGGATAGCAATCTCATAGGTTTAAGAGATTGCTTCCTATCGTCGATAGGGACGACTGTTCAACCGGATTCTATATGATAGGTTGTAGGTTAACTACGATATTGTAGGGAGTTTGGTAACCAATTCCCTGATTTGGGCTAAAAAACGGGGGGATTTACAGAAGAATGGTCAAAACTATTGTTCTGAAGCTTGTGCTAATAATCATCCCGATGGTGCAGGTTGTGGTCACGAAGGTTGTGAGTGTAATAGTTAACAAATATTTGCTTGTAGGGGTTTGAAGAGTAAACCCCTTATAGAAGCCCTAAGCGTATCTCCGCAAAGGTAAAGGTTTTTGCCAAAGGAGTCAGGAGATGGAGAATAAAGAAATAGAGGAAAAAGGTAGAGTAGAATTTAGGTCGCCTTACTTCATCATCTCCCCCACTCTCCTACTCCCCTACTCTCAATCTCTAATTTTAAATAGATACCTTTAGGGGTTCTATAAAGAATTATTTTACATGGTCATGGAAGCAAAGAATAAGGGTTTCAGAGATTTTAGGCTCATTGACCCTCGTTGCAATAACATTATACTTAGTCCGTATAGTGAGTAGATTTATATGTAGAAAGGAACTTAATATTTTAATATTTACTTGATTGATTAGCTCTTATCATTTTTATACAGAACTATCACATATTTATCCCTGCTATGGGGGAATAGATTACACATCTCCAGGAATTAACTTTTAGCTTAGGAATTACAAGGATTTTAAGATTAATTATGGGAGATATTTATTGATTTATAGGAACTATTTTTCGTTCAGGGATAATCAGTTTTTCCATGACATATTCGATAGTTTGCTGATTTACCCAACCTTGTTGAACAATAATTTCACCCAGACGGAGGGAATTTTTCTGCTAGTAGAAGTCAAGGCAAATTTTGTACAGGTATAGTCTACTCCCAAACCATCAACTACTATAGCTTTTCTGTTGTTTAGTGCTGTGGGTATTAGCACAAGGTTCAAATCTAGAATTAATTGCACTCATCTAAGATGAGTATGGTATAGAATGAGTAGGAGGTAAGTAGGTGGACAAAAACATTTACTGTCATTAATTCTGTCCGACTACTTTATAAATCTTACCTCCTATCAAACTCGGTTACTATTTCTTTAATAGACATCTCCAAAAAAGAAAGCTTTTTGTAAAAGTAGGCACTTATGCAAGAAGCAAGAGGTGGTAGATGTTCACATAATTAGGCATCCACAAAAGACTTTTAGGGTGACTTTTGCTTGATTCATCTTATGTCGAGACTTTATATGTAAGGTTTGTACAGTCGTTTTGGATAAGACTTATATAATTTCTGGAGATGTCTGATGATAATTAATTAATCGTTGGGTATTTATTAATATGCCCACAAAATTATAGGCATCATAGGTGGTTTTATTGTTTTAATTAATAATTAAATAATTCAGCTTTATTAGCCTCCCCTTTCAAGGCAAGGTCTATTTATTATCACCAGAGAAAAAAGGAGGAGAGGGTGGGGAGTGTGGGAAGTACCAGAACTCAAAAATATAGGGTTGTAAATATTCTCTGACGACAATGAATTAGCCCTGCCCTTTCAAGGGAAAAAAAGTGCTAGGATATTTCCTTATGTTCAATTCCCGTAAGGTTTTAACCAGAGGTAATTATCAATTATCAATTATCAATTATCAATTATCAA
>NZ_JBNHEQ010000327.1:0-2156 GCF_050016015.1 Dapis hubbardiae BLCC-M172 | reverse complement strand
TCTAATTTGTGAAGCCCGCCCTTATCGCAGGGTTATCTTTAACTATCCACTCAGCAATGATATTTTCTGGGATTAGTTGAACCCCTTGCAACCCTTTGGCGGTAGGAATCTCAACGATTTTAGGAATAAAAGTTGAACCCCTTTTAAGCTTGGAAATTCGCGTAGGAATTGTTGACTTGGGTTTACCAGACAACCGAGCATAACCTTTCACAGAGCAATAGCTATCACCAGTCTCAGTATTGATAATTACTTCGATCCCATCTTGACTGATGAAGGTTTTGTGAATAAGTTGGCCATTTATTATATTCATTTGGCATTTCAAAAGTACATTTTGTCTGTCACACCTCCACCGGGGGGTAATATATAATCTCCCCCTGGTATAGCTGTGACAAAAGTAAAAATATTGCTTGGTGGGAGTTTCAGCGATTCATAGCAATTAATACTTATTGGTAATAGCGATATTTTATACTAAAAAGTTAGATTAACAGTTATACTCAAATCTCAGGAATTACTACTGAATCATCAGCACCCCAATAATGCTGTAAAATCATTTTTTCAGAAGTACCAGTCGAAATGATGATGATTGATGTAGTAAACAAGAAGAAAATACCAGTAAAAATAGTATTAATGGAGAGCTGGTCTGGAACCCAAAGACTAATGGCTTTAATAGATAACTTAGGTAAAATTTACTACTGTCCGTTAAAAAGCAATCGCGCGCGTAGACGATACTGAGGGAGTAAAAAAATCTCAAAAACTCGAAGACTTAGCATGGAATCAGTTAGAATTAATATTGGGAAAATTATTAAGATTAAAGGAATTCCTTTGAGATCAAAAAGTGAAATTATTTGGGGTTACTGTTTCCACCAACTTCAGCAGAATATATTGTTACTAATGACATCAGTCATCAAAGTACAGATGAGGTTGAGTTGGAGATTCAAACTAGATGGAAAATTGAGGAATTTCACGCCAGAATTAAACAACGCTCCAGGGCTCGAGTCTTGCCAGTGCCGTAGGGCAAAAATTCCCAAAAATCACATTACTTGTGCTATGTTAGTCTGGAATCATTTGAAAAAAATGGCAAATATTCTAGGGAAAACTATTGATAAGTGTGAAACATCAATTATTATATAAATATCTAGTATCTCAACTCAAATACCCTGCAATTAAAATGACGGTTGTTTAAGTTTTTATAGATAGAGATCAAATCGGAGAGACTCGGCGATCGCTTAAAAGATTATGGTGTACTTAGGAGCTTTGCGTCAGCAATCGCTCTATTGGCAACCCACTATAGTGTCTTTGCGTAAGTCCTGTTGATATATGATTCTCAAAGCCATGGCTATATCGCGAGTAGATATATCAATCCCCTCAGCTTTAATCCTCTCTACAGCGACCTCATACTCCAACGGTTGACGACTATGATTGAGCAACATATCAACCTCAGTTTTCAAGTTATGCCTTGATTTGTAAGTGTTATCGTTTACTGCCACAGAATGCCCTAATGACCTAGCTCTTATTTCTTGTGGGATACCATATTTTTCCCCTAGTTGATTACTTAAATGCCTAAATGCGTAAGCTTGAGTTACAGGGCATCCTAATCTTTTTAGCCATTGATTAAACCTAGTTGAAAAACCTTTGCATAACTGGCTAGGCTTAGTTGAGGTAGGCTCGTATACAGGCATCTTGACCTGTTTTAGCTTCAGCTCTTCCCAAATATCTTGATATGCGATCATCGGTTTACAAATTCTCAAGCCAGTTTTTGTCGAGGCACCGAAGTAGGTAAACTCCCCTATCACTATAAGCAGGTCAGTGTTATATATACTGTCGAACCTTGGGACAATAACCTCATCTGATTCCCAATTTTCATCAAAATTCTGTATCGCTGCTATCTCAGTTGGTCGCAATCCATACACTACACACATTGAAGCTACCCAAAGCCAAGCTTCAGCAGAGTAAATGTCTCGATCCCTGAACTTGTTCTCGGATATTTGAATTAATACACTTTTGTGCCACTGCATAAAATCTTCAAAACTACAACTTTGCTTGTCGGTAAAGATTGTTTGAGAAGGGTCTATATCATTCAATAGCTGCAACAAATCATTTTTGGGGAGCAAATTTCCTTATCAGCAAACAGGATATTAAAGCTCAAAACTCACATC
>NZ_JBNHEQ010000326.1:10242-26293 GCF_050016015.1 Dapis hubbardiae BLCC-M172 | reverse complement strand
CTTGATAACTGAAGTGTCACTCAAGTATAGCCTTAATGCATGGGAATTGGTATTATAACGGTGTTTATCAGAGACCTGACATAAGAGTATAAACCATAAATTTTAAAAATCTCAAAGCTATACACAGTATGATTTTAGACAAATAAATTTAATACCATATCATAAAATGAAGCTAATTGATTTGAGATTTTTCCATTGGCCAAATGGGCTTTAATTATATAAAATATTGTGAGTATTTAATAAGTAGTGAGAAAAATTACACTCTCACAAATCTTGCGGACAATCTGGAAAAAGTTGGCCACAATCAAATTAATCGGTATTTGAAGAATGTTGAAAGACGAGACAGAAATTGTGTGGCAAAATGTACAGTCTGAAATTGCAACAACTGAAGATAGTTATTTAATTTTTGATGATACAGTTATTAATAAAAAATTATATTAAAAAGCGTTGATGAAACACGGTATGAAATTAAACTTTTGGTAAATTTTAAGCCAAAACATATAATGCAAATTATACCTATTTCTTCTATCAGAAGTTACCGAAAAACTCTTTTCTACCTACTGAATTCTGATGACTGACTTCTGACTCATAGCCAATCAAACATTTATTCAGCAATGCCTCTCAAAAAATAGAGATTGTCCGCTGTCAGGATAGTGGTAAGCAACATAGGGTATGCGTGGAAGGCGATCGCTATAAAAAATTAAGCGTTTCGCTTTTCTGCTGTCGCCGCCATGTTTGCGGAGCATTCCGGAACGGAAAACGTGACATGAAAAGCGGAAGCTCTACGTTAGCGATCGCCTAAATTAGTAAGCGCTATATATAGTCTCTTTGCGTAAGTCGTGATAATGTTACAAATGAGTGGCTGGAAATCCTTACCAAATAAAGGTTTTGCCATAGCAGCAATTTTTCAAATTGGTATTACAAGATTTTTCTACATTTGACAATTATTTTCTCTGGTTTAAGTTCAACAGTTAATCACCCCTAAAAATTTATAGAAAAATTTAAAAATTTATTTATGGGGTTTTCTGTTTATTCAACTACATTACTTATTAGTTGTATAGGCACATTTCTCCAAAGTTGGTCTAGTCTATTCGCTGGCATCGTTAAGTATAAGACATCACCAGAGTTCAAAGTCGCAGTCAGCAAATCCCAACCATGAATTTCTTTACCGTTGCTTTCTATATACAAGGGTACAAAGTCGGCAGTATGAGCCACATCTTGAGTAACTTTGCCACAGAAAGGATGTCCTGGTGTAATTAAAGTTGCTAATGCTACCCACAAACTATCTGCCGTAATTCCATTGCCCAGAATTCTACCACCGATCGCTGCAGCAGCAAAAGCAGGAGCAGCTAATTCTGTGGGGCTAAGTACAGACTCAAATTCAAATACTTGTTGCACCATTAGGGCTAAGTGCGGATCTTGATTTCTCACGACAACAGGTATTTTTGGTACAAGACCTTTCGCACTCAGAGCAATTTCTAAGTTAACAATATCATTACCACTTACAGCTAATAGAGCTTCAGCTTTTTCAATATTGGCAACTTCTAAGGTCGTAGATAAACTTGCATCTCCCTCAATTACGGGAATTTTCATCGATCTGGCACTATTGAGAAATCGACAGTTAGGATTACGCTCTACTATTACTACTTCATAACCACTAGCAACAAGTTGCTGGGCAATATGTAAACCAATTCCACCAAACCCACAGATAATATAATGATTACGCAGAGGAATGCGAGCAGCATCCCAATATTCTTGAAAACGAGTACCTAATACAAAGTCATTTAGGAGTGCATAACAAATACCGACGATCGCTGTACCCACAAGCATCATTATGGAAGTAAATATTTTGATACTACCTGGTGCTTGTTCTGCTATTTTTTCATTTCCCCCCGCTCCTGTAATCATACCAACAGTAAAATATAGGGAATCAACAAAACTATTATTCAGATTAATACTGATATAAGTAATAGTACAAACTAAGACAGTTACTAAAAGAGCTAAATTGAGAATTACTGCTGATTTACTATGTCGCTGAAATTGTCTGAGTCTGGCAAATATTTTGAAGAAGTTGTGAATCAAACTTTGTCTGCGAGTTCGCACACTAGGTTTGCTGGCAATAATTAGGCGATCGCCTACCTGTAACTCTCGTTCTTTTACTACTGCAGAGACTAGATCGATTGGATCTGTGACTGGTATATAGTAAATTAACATCAGAGAACGATCATCCCAAAGCGAACTGATCTTACGACCTAACCAAGGATGATTCTGATCGATCAATTCTTCGTGCATTGGCCAGGTCTGATTGTATAGACGTAGCTGACCAATAGCATGATTACCCAATGCTGCAAAAGCAAACACTGGAGCTGCTAAAGCTGACACACTCATTGTTGTGTGGTCAGTTAGGGTATGGTCTAAGCGATCGCCCAAACTTGTATTAAATAGACGGTTGATAATCCGAATTTTAGGATTAAGAATCCTTGCTAACATTAAGACGGCCAAATTAACAGATTCTTCTTTACCTGCTAAAACCAGAGTATGGGCACTTTGAATGCCTGCTGCTAATAAAGTAGATGCTGAACGAAAGTTGCCGACGATAATTTCTGAACCCTCTCCACGGAGTGGGCGATCACTAATGCCAACAACTGTTGCACCCTGCTGTCTTAATAGACGAAATATTTTGTAGCCGGTACGACCCAAGCCACAGACTATTATTCTTGGTTTCATGGATCAAGAAATTTATTAAAGTAATGTTAAGAAGTCCTCTTTTACCTGGTTCTGTAAACTATCATTTATTATTTACACTGAAAAAAAAGTAGCTTACAACACTATTTCTGCCGAATAGTTGTCTTAATTTTTGCCAATAACTCTGCTTTATAATTAACTTTTATTAATCTTTTACATAATTCTTAATATTTGTTGATTTTATTTATTAAAAATTAAATTTGGACTAATATTACAGTTACTTAACTTTAAGATTCGCAGCATCTCAACTATTCTCTCAACTAACGATATACTTAGTTTATATACTAACAAAAAACAAATAAATATGCAAAAGTAATATTTATTTTTCCGACAGTCAAAAAAAACATTTTAATTATATCGTTTTTACCAAACTATCCTGTATAATTATTGCCTAAGATGATACTAAAAATCCTAACATACTATAAGTCTATTTCTGAGTTACGGTGTAAAACTTATTGCTAAATCTAATATTTTTCTTTCTAGGGATTTAGATGAATAAGAGTTCAGTGTATTAATTATTAGTTTTGATCCAGAATTTACCAGCCAAGTAAGATGATTTCTAGATTCTCTAAATCTAGATTATGGTGAAATTGGGAAATTAACAAGCCACCTAGAAATAATCAAATTTTCCATCAATATAGTAGTTAAAAAATAATTAATATCAAATCCGGTAGTATGGGTATAAAAAACCAGAGAAACCGGGTTTGTCTCAAGTCTCCTTGTAGGGATGTTGCACAGGCAAAAATGCGTTTTCCGTTCCGGAATGCTCCGCAAACATGTCGGTGACAGCCATTAACGGAGTTATGCGCCAGCAAAACATGTCGCGCAGCGATACGTCCCTACCATTAACCTCCCACAAACCTGGTTTCTTATAACGCTTCCGTTGCCAAGCGGATTTGATATAATTGTGCTTGAGTAGCGATCGCGAAGTGATATGGAACACTGTGACTCCCTTTTGCAACTCTGCTCTCAACAAAAAATTATCCTACATTCCACAGGTTAACAGTGCTGTTGAGGTTTTTTTAATATAGTGCTTATTATTTCATTATATAGCGCTACTTATTAAGGCTCTTGACATTTCTAAATCCTGTTTGCGCAGCATTCCGTAGGAAAACCATTTGACAGTTTACTATTCCCTATTCCCTATTCCCTATTCCCTATTCCCTATTCCCTATTCCCTATTCCCTATTCCCTATTCCCTATTCCCTATTCCCTATTCCCTATTCCCTATTCCCTATTCCCTAGCGCTATAATACTATATAGCGAATCCTAGTTAGACTGTTTGTTAACTCTGTCATTGAATACTCTGAAGATATGTCAGGTGGGTCAATAATTCCATTTAATAGATCGCAGTAAATACTGCGATCGTAATTTAGCCTTGAGGAAGTTTCATCAATTTGATTAGCTGAAAGGAAGCAACAGCCTTTTTTCCCATCTTAGATATTTTCAGGTTGCTTTAATAGCGTACTGTAATTAACATGAAAAAAGCTATAATTACGGATATATTCTCATGCTTAAAGTTAAAGATATTAGCGAACAAGGACTTTTAAAAAGATTACACCGTTTTTGCCCAGGAGATATTATTGGGGATGATGCTGCAATTTTGCTGACTCAACCCAATAAATCATTAGTAGTAACAACTGATACACTCGTCGATGGAATACATTTTAGCGATCGCACAACTTCTCCTGCTGATGTAGGTTGGCGCAGTGCTGCTGCTAACTTATCCGATCTAGCAGCAATGGGGGCATTCCCCATTGGAATTACGATCGCTCTTGGTTTAACTGGCGATACACCAGTTACTTGGGTAGAACAACTCTACAAAGGTATTTCTGAATGCTTACAGCCATACAATACCCCTATAGTTGGTGGAGACATTGTGCGATCGCCCGTCCTTACCATCTCAATTACTGCTTTCGGACAAGTCGCTCCTGAAAATACTATTCTTCGTTCCAATTGTCAACCCCAAAATGTGATAGTAGCTACTGGAGTCCATGGAGCATCAAGGGCTGGGTTAGAATTATTACTTCATCCAGAACTAGGTCAATCTCTCACAGAAGCAGAACGCTCTGCCCTAATTTTGGCTCACCAACGTCCCAAACCAAGGTTTGACATTTTAACAATTTTATGGCAATGCTTATCTTTAAATAGTTTTAGTGGTGCAGAGGATAGTAAAAATCCCATCTTAGTAGGAGGAATGGATAGTAGTGATGGTCTAGCAGATGCAATTATTCAAATTTGTCAAGCATCTCAGGTAGGTGCCAGAATTGAACGAAATCAAATTCCCATTCCCCCTTCCTTGACTAAATTTGTCTCATCTGAAAAAGCATTAAACTGGGCGCTATATGGAGGAGAAGATTTCGAGTTAGTTTTATGTCTACCACCAGTTTATGGCCAAAAATTAGTTGAAAAAATTGGAGTCGGTGCAGCCATAGTGGGTACAACCACAGACGAAACCGACATCTTATTAATAGATAGCCAAGAAATCTACCCAAACGAGGAACTTGCACTTAGCCAAGCATTTCAACATTTTTGAAAAAGTTTTTTCTTTGATTCTTAGGACTTACATACATCAAACCATGAATATAGCATAAATCGTTGTTTCTAACAATAGACATCTACGAAAAAACTAGGTTTATAGGTTTGCCTCCTTCAGCAATTAACAATTAACAATTAACAATTAACAATTAATAATTACCTCTCCCTAAACAGGGAGAGGATTGACGCTCAAGGAAAAAATTTTCTTTTCTTCCCCTTTCAAGGGGAGGCTTTTGACCTAAACCATTTAATAATTAAGCAGCCCAATTCTGTGCTACAACTTCAGCCAAGTCTACAACACGCTGACTGTAACCCCACTCATTATCATACCAAGCAATAACTTTTACCATATCGCCATCCATAACCATTGTCAGACTCGCATCAACAATGGAAGAACAGTCATGGCCACGATAGTCACTAGAAACCAAAGGTAAATCGCTGTATTCAATGATTCCTTTCATTGGTCCATTAGCAGCTGCCTCTATAACTTCATTTACCTGTTCAACAAAAGTCTTTTTCTCAACTTGAGCTACTAAATCTACAACAGAAACGTTAGGAGTAGGAACACGCATCGCGATACCATTTAATTTACCTTTCATTTCTGGAATTACTAGAGCCACTGCTTTAGCTGCACCTGTAGAAGTTGGCACAATATTTACTGCTGCAGCTCTGGCCCGTCTTACATCTCTGTGGCTAGCATCTAAAATACGTTGGTCGCCAGTATAACTATGGGTTGTAGTCATTGTGCCTTTGATAATCCCAAAGTTGTCGTTTATAACCTTGACAATAGGAGCTAGGCAGTTAGTTGTACAACTGGCATTACTAACAATATTATAATCATCATGCTTATAATCCTGGTGATTAACACCTACCACAAAAGTACCAACTTGTCCACCCTTACCAGGAGCAGTAATTAAAACCTTTTTAGCTCCAGCTTGTAAATGCTTTGAAGCTCCTTCCTCAGTTACAAATACACCTGTAGACTCAATAATTAAGTCAACACCCCAGTCTTTCCATGGTAAATTTAAAGGGTTACGGTCAGAAACACATTTAATTGTTTTGCCATTGACTGTAATGGAATTTTCATCGGAACTAATATCTACACCTTTTAAAGTACCCAACATTGAATCGTACTTTAGCAGATGAGCATTGGTTTTAGGGTCAGAAGTATCATTGATACCTACAAGATCCAGTTTGCTATCTGTACGAGTAAGTAAGCAACGTAAAAAATTCCGTCCAATCCGTCCAAAACCATTTATAGCAACTCTAACCACTTTTTACCTCCTAATAATAGCTTGTAAAATTGAAATTTTTAGACAGTTCCACACACTGATAAAAAAGTTTCAGTATCGGTTTTTCGGTAAATCTATCTATTTAAGTAGATATATTCCGACTTAATTGATTAAGTCCCCATGCTGCCCCACGGGTTACTTATTGATAGTTTCAGATATTTATTTCAGATTTAAACTCTGCCATGGCTTGATTCCAAATCCCTTACTTTTAAAGAAATGATATGAATTTTAGCCAGGAGAACTTAAAAGAAAATTAACCTTGAGGATTATCATACAGCAAAATGGTAATTTGATAATTTTTTTGTAGGTTAATTATGATCCCAAGTAATTTATTAAAGCAAATATTTAGCTGACTTAATAATCAACTAAATAAAAATTATAGGCAGTGTCATAACCTAACAGTTTGAAGTTGTATCACAGTCGCCAGAGCCGTTAGGACATTCTCAAGGCTCTAAAATTTATTCAAGAATGTAGAATTTAGAATGTAGAATTTAGAATTACCTCTCCTTGAAAAGAAGAGGATTGACGAACAGGAAAATTTTTACTTATTATCCCCTTAAAAGGGGAGGCGCTTTAAACCACAATATTTCAGTAACGGCAATTTCACTTATCAATTAGCCTCTTGCAGAGGAACTTCGTTAACAGTACCTAAATGGAATAGGGAGCCTTGAAACACTGAATTTTCTTTTTTTTATCCCCTTTAAAGGCTATTCATTTCCCACATCTTTTACTTTAAGATAAAACTTGACAAAATAGACAAGGTATGTATATGTCTTGGATAGGTTTTTTCCGAAGAAAAGTGTATTGAAAAATACATTTTTTTGAGAGCTGTAGACAAAATTCTTACTCCCTACACTCCCCACACAAGGGTTTCAAGAGTTATGGGTAAAGCATAGCTTTAAAGGGGAGACTTTAGACCTTATTTGGTAAAAATTGAACTTGATGATTTCTGACTTCAGCAATAGAAGCGTCCCATGCACTCTCCCTACAACCTCAACCGATGTCCTCAATTTTAACAAGCAGATGTTGCTCAAGTTAAATGATAAGTATGAACTTTTAATCTTACTACATCTTTCAATGGTCTGTTGTCCAAATACTAACTTTGAATGATAATTTTTTTTTCTGATTACTTACTAGAAACATTTGTTCTTTTGGGAAAAAATCCTGATGATTAATCCTCAATCTGTTTTTCAGATATGTCCGGAAAAATACTGGCCAGTGGGTAAATACTTGATATAAAACAAACTAATCACAACAGATAGAGACTATTCACGAGGCTAACCAGTGTTTTTCCTAAATTACTGCTAAACTCTATCTAAAAAAAAAAATTCCTGGTATGATGTCGCGTGTTAAGGACGCGGAGTGGTGTGTAAGGAGCAATTAATGAGTAAATATGTTGATTTAAGTGGTAAGCCATTTCATTTTATTGGTATTGGTGGCATCGGAATGTCGGCTCTTGCTTATATTTTAGCTAAACGCAAGTTGCCTACTTATGGCTCCGATCTAAAATCAAGCCATATAACAAAACGCTTAGAAGCAATAGGAGCGCACATATTTTGGCGCCAAGAAGCCAAAAATTTAGAGTTATTTCAACAAACTACTGAAGAACAAAATTTATCTCTGTCAAACAATTCTAATTCAAATTTATCCCCTACTGATCTCCGTGTAAATACAGGAGCAGTAATGACAAAAAAACACAATGTTAAAGTAGGAAATAACCAAGAACAAGAAATTTATCAACTACCACAAGTAGTTTGTTCAACAGCAATTAATACAACAAACTCCGAGTATAAAGCAGCCGTTGAACTTGGATGTCCAATTTTCCATCGCTCAGATTTATTGGCTGCTCTAATTCAGGATTATCAAAGCATAGCTGTAGCGGGAACCCATGGCAAAACTACAACTAGCAGTTTAATTGGGTTTATGCTTTTAGAGACTGGTTTAGACCCCACCATTGTTATTGGTGGAGAAGTAGACGCTTGGGAAGGTAACGCTCGTTTAGGTGAAAGTCCTTATCTGGTGGCAGAAGCAGATGAGTCAGATGGCTCTTTAGTTAAATTATCTGCCCATATTGGTGTAGTTACTAATATTGAGTTAGACCATCCAGACCATTATGAAAGTTTAGAACAAGTTGTCGAAACTTTCCAAGTATTTAAAGGAAATTGTCAGAGTTTAGTAGGTTGTATTGACTGCTCGACAGTTAAAGATAAACTTCAGCCAACTATTAGTTACAGTATTAATCCTGAAAGTGAGGCTGATTATACAGTAGATTGTGTAGATTATCAAGCTCATCTTACCTCGACTCGTGTTTGGGAAAAAGGTCAACTTTTGGGAACATTACAATTAGGGTTATTAGGTAAACATAACTTAAGTAATGCTTTGGCTGCTGTAGCAGTAGGTAGGTTATTAGGTTTAGAATTTTCTGCTATTGCCTCAGCGATCGCTAAATTTGAAGGTGCTCATCGTCGGTTTGAACATCGGGGAGAATGTAACGGTATTGTATTTATTGATGACTATGCTCATCATCCTAGTGAAATTAATGTAACTCTGGCTGCAGCTCGCTTACGGAAAAGTCAGGAATTAACTCCAAAGTCTGATATATTTACAACAAATTTACCCCTCATCAAACAAAATAACTTATTGCCAATAGAAAGAGTTATTGCTATATTCCAACCTCATCGTTATAGTCGTACTCAGACTTTTCTTTCGGAGTTCGCTAAGTCATTTAATGACGCTGACATGGTTATTGTTACTGATATTTACAGTGCCGGAGAATCATCTGATGGTCAAATTGATGGCCAACAAGTAGCTGAAGCAATTTCTACTTACCATCAACAGGTTTATTATCAACCATCTTTAGAGTTAGTGAGTAAATTTTTGCATGAAGTTCTACAACCAAGGGATATGGCAATATTTCTTAGTGCTGGTAACCTGAATCACATTATCCCAGAACTCATGGCATATTATCAACTACCTCACTACCAGGTCGTATAAGCGTGAAATAGCTTAATGCAAAAGATTAAGTTGAGTTAAATAATACCAATTCGATCAAATAATCTTACAGGCTAAAGGTTCATTACAGAACAAGGAAGCAGGTTTGACAATTCCTGAATATATATCTCCTGTACTATATGACTTATAGTACCCATAGGATATCTCATCCTCCTAGCCGACTACCAATATGTAGCAAATATTTATCTAATTGGTATAACTCTAAAAGAGTTTGTTTAAATTACGATAATTCAAGTTATTAGTTATGACCATGACTCTCTCTTATCACATAGCTAGTTCAGCTAAAAGGCCGCAGTATAAACCTATCCCGTTATTAGGAACAGATTGTGTAATTAGGTCTAATGTTCCTCTAGCTCCTCTAACTTCTTTCCGAGTCGGAGGGCCTGCTCAATGGTATGTTACACCAAAAAGATTAGATCAACTACAAGCAAGTTTTCAGTTTGCTCACTCTGAAGGATTACCAATAACTATGCTAGGAGCAGGTTCTAATATGCTGGTTAGCGATAGTGGTTTATCTGGATTAGTTATTAGTAGCCGTAATCTCCGTCACATATCTTTTGAACCAGAAACAGGTCTTCTGACTGTGGGTGCTGGTGAATCATTACCACGTCTTGCTTGGAAGGCTGCAAAAATGGGCTGGCAAGGTTTGGAGTGGGCTGTTGGTATCCCTGGCACTGTTGGTGGTGCTGTGGTAATGAATGCTGGGGCACAAGGTAAATGTATGGCTGATATATTGGTGAATGCCCATGTTATGTTGCCTGATGGTCAGATAGATATTTTGTCTGCTCAAGATTTGGAATACAGCTATCGCTATTCTAAGCTACAGGGTAAATCTATTGTGGTAGCTCAAGCTACTTTTCAGTTACAACCAGGGGAAAAGCCTGCTCTGGTAAAAACTATAACTTCTGAAAATTTTCACAAGCGCAGGAGTAGCCAACCTTATCACTTACCTAGTTGTGGTAGTGTTTTTCGGAATCCTGGACCAAAACCGGCTGGTTGGTTAATTGAACAAGCTGGACTTAAGGGCTATCAAATAGGTATGGCCCAAGTTGCTCACCTTCATGCTAACTTTATTCTTAACTGTGGGGGAGCTACAGCTAACGAAATTTTACAACTAATTTACCATGTTCAAGAACAGGTCGAAAAGCAGTGGTCTTTGTTATTAAAACCAGAGGTAAAAGTTATGGGAGATTTTTCACAAGTAGTAACTTGATAATACTAATAAATTATAACTTGTGTTTGATAGTAGTTGCATAATTTAGGAGTACAAATAAAATATAAAAGATGCAGAAATTATCCGTGCCAAGATAATTTTTCTGCCAATGACTCAGATCCCCAACAAAAAATAAATTACCATCGTTTTTTTATTGGTTAAAGTACCTGAAATTAGCAGCAGTTTCAGATTCCCCACCTTCTGGAACCATGAATTACTATAGTTAAGGAAGTTGAGCAACAATCAAGAGCTTTTGGTTAAGATTATTAATTAATTGTCTGAGGAAATCTTGGATAAATTAAGAAAATAAATGTCAATTTATTCATTATAATCAAGCGCTAAAAATTTATATGTAGTGTTATGATTTTTATGATAGATGCTATGATGCTATAGCTGCGTAGGTTAGCATTTTAATCAGCTCCTACTCAAGCACAAAATAAAATTAGATTCTCAATCACTGATACAGAATCTATAAATGGCAACAAACAAATACCAAATAAGATTTACCATAGAATAGTAATTATGTCACAAGGAAAAGGTTTTGGCTTCGGCTTAGGTAAAATGAAAGAACTAACTGAAGCTTTTAAAAAAGCTCAACAAGTTCAAGAAGGAGCCAAACAACTTCAGGAAGAACTAGATCAATTAGAAGTTGAAGGGTTAGCAGGTGGTGGCTTGGTAAAGGTTTTTTTGAGTGGAAACCAAGAACCAAGGCGAGTAGAAATTTCACCAGATGCACTGGGGGAAGGAGCAGAGGTAATTTCTGAATTGGTGACAGCAGCAATGCTAGATGCTTATACTAAGTCTACTGCTACTATGCGTGAACGTATGGAAGAGTTGACAGGTGGTTTAAATTTACCTGGAATGTAGTTTAAATACTAATGATGGCTAGGACAGGTTTTAAGTTAGATAACTAAAAAATATAACAGTAGACTAACTCAGAAGCTTTATCCTAGTCTTTTTGATTTCTGAAAAATTTAATAATTCTGCATTCTACATTCTGCATTCTAAATTAATTTATGCCTTATAAACTATTATTTGTTTGTCTTGGTAATATCTGTCGTTCTCCCTCGGCAGAAAATATTATGAATCATCTGATAGAAAAATCTAATTTGAGCCAACGCATAGTTTGTGATTCTGCTGGTACTGGAGGTTATCATGTAGGTAGTCCTCCTGATTCTAGAATGACTTATGCTGCTAAGATGAGAGGTATTAATCTGAAAGGTTCAGCTCGTAAATTTCAAGTAGAAGATTTTAATAATTTTGATTTAATTCTGACAATGGATAAGGAAAATTATCGGGATGTTCTTCGCTTAGATAGTGCTGATAAATATAGGGATAAAGTGAAGTTCATGTGTGACTTTTGTAGATATTTTGATATTAAGGAAGTACCCGATCCTTACTATGGTGGTTCAGATGGATTTGATTATGTGATTGAGATACTTTTAGATGCTTGTGAAGGGCTATTAGATTATTTGATTAATCAAAATAAAATAGTAGTTCGCGATCGCTGAATTTGAGATTATTTACCTGAAAAATTATTAATTAGACCTTGCTGAATAATCAATGATGTGTCATCAGTTTAAGTGGTGCTAAACCTGTCAAAAAAGACCAAAAAATACTAACTAAATTAATGTTCACTCCTTGTTGGGATTTTTATTCGCCTAACTGGGAAAAATGCAGATAATTTAACACCTCTAACTATTCCCTATTCCCTTGAATTTAAGATTAATTAGCCAGGTAATTTTCCATAGTAAAACGGACTAATTCAGCTCTATTGTTAGTATCAGTTTTTCTCAATAAACTACTCACATATTTTTCAATAGTTCTGGGACTTAAATGTAGGCGATCGCCAATTTTAACATTAGAAAGACCATTCAGCAAGAGACTCAAAACTTGCTGTTCTCTGGCGGTTAAACTAATCTGAGAATTTATGATAATTGACTGAGATACTGCTTCTGAATAATCAGATTTTGATATCTTTTCTGTTGCCAAATATTGACTATTAGTAGGTAAAGAATTAGTTATAGGTGAAGCTTGGGCAATAAGAGCATATCTATCTAATAAAGAGCGGACTACTGCTCCTAACTCTACTAATTCAAAAGGCTTTGGTAAATAAATATCACACCCCAATTGATAACCTTTCACTCTGTCCTGTGTACTTGTATGAGCAGTTAGAAAAATTACAGGTAAGAGACGAAAATTTGGACGCGCCCGAACTCGTCTTACCAGTTCATAACCGTCCATTGTTGGCATAGCAATATCAGTAATAATCAAATGGGGCTGAGATTTCTCAACTAAATCTAAAGCTTGTTGACCATTTTCAGCTTTGACAACTAAGTAACCAGATACCTCTAGGTAATCACTAACACATAACCTAGTTCCTAAGTCGTCATCAACAACAAGAATTGTTAAGGGCATTTTTCGATCTAAAAACCTTCTTTAGTTTGGAAATCAGTCATTTCAGTTATCAGTTATGAGTACCTTTGGGTGAATTAGGAGCCTTTAAATACTGAAGTTTATTTTTTTATCCCATTAAAACGAGAGGTTATTGACCTAATTTTTTGGTCAGCTTTATCTAGGGGATAAAACTAGGGACTAAGTTCCTACTTCACTGAAGAGCAAATTCTCCTTGGTTGTTACTTAATATTTTCCAGAGACTTAAAATCTAGTAGCAAATTAACTTATCTCTTTTGAGGGTAAAATAAGCTTAAGTATATACCATCATAAATTTTCAAAAAAAGTATATTTTAGGTAATATTTAATCTTATGTTTTTACCCCCTACCACTAATGCTCAATTCTAAGAGCAAAATATATTATCTATATTATCTACTATTATGTATAACTTACAGCTAAACTAGCTGGTTGTCCAAGATTTCCATGGAAAACAATACCTTCTTGGTTAGTTGCCAAATGACGCAAAATCTTGTAGATGGTTTCTATTTTATCAGCAGCTCCTGCTTTTTCAGCTAATTCTTCTAAAGATAGAGGAGTTCCCTCTTGCTGGAGGATATTTATTACCTGTTGTTGTAATTCTAGCACTGTAGCTGCGGCTTTTTTACCAGCTTCTACTCCTGGTTGGTGATAGGCGTTAATATTAACTAGAGAGCCATAAAAACCAACTGCCCTCTCATAAAGGGCTATTAATGCTCCTACATTATAAGGATTAACTTTAGGAATAGTAACTGTAATAGAATCTCGCTCATTTTCATAAAGTGCTTGTCTAGTACCTTGAAGAAAACCAGATAAGTAGTCTCCAGCAGTTACCCCTGCTTCTACTTCCGGAGAAGTACCTTGACGATCTTCGAGAACTTCGATAAAAGTGACAAAGAAATTAGATACACCGTCTCGCAACTGTTGTACATAGGCGTGTTGGTCTGTGGAACCTTTGTTACCATAGACTGCAATACCTTGGTTGACGACATTACCATCTAGGTCTTTTTCCTTACCTAAAGATTCCATAACTAACTGCTGTAGATAACGACTGAATAGCAGTAGACTATCTTTGTATGGTAGAACTACCATATCTTTTTCCCCGTGACCATTACCTACGGCGTACCAACTCAAGGCTAATAAAGCAGAGGGGTTGGCTTTAATTTCATGTTTGCGAGTAACTGCGTCCATTTCTTTTGCCCCAGCAAGCATTGCCCGGATATCAATTCCTTGCAGTGCTGCGGGTAGCAAACCAACGGAGGAGAGTTCGGAAGTACGTCCACCTACCCAGTCTGCCATCGGGATAACATCTATCCATCCTTCAGATTTAGCAATTTGACCTAGTTTACTATTAGGAGTAGTAGTAGCAACAGCTTGACTAGCAAAGTTTAAATTTTTAGATGCAAAAGCTGCTTTGACTTCCATCATACCATTGCGAGGTTCTGGGGTACCTCCAGATTTGGAGATGACTATAACTAGGGTGCTGTTGAGGCGATCGCCGAGTTTGTGGAGTACCCGGTCTATACCTGCTGGATCTGTGTTGTCTATGAAGTGTATTTCCATTGGTGGGTCATCAAGACCAAGAGCTTCGGCGACAAATTGGGGGCCTAATGCTGAACCACCGATACCAATGGAGAGAATATCTGTAAATTTGGGGACATTAGCAGGTTTAATTTCTCCACTATGGACTTTCTTGGCAAAAGTTTCTATTTGTTCCAGAGTTTGGACAATTTCTTGTTTAATTTCGGGGGTAGGAGCAATATCAGCATCTCTGAGCCAATAGTGGCCAACCATCCGGTTTTCGTCTGGGTTAGCGATCGCACCTTTTTCTAAGGCGTCCATATCTTGGAAGGCTTTTTCAAGTTTAGGCTTTATTGTTTCAACAAAAGAGTCATCAAATTTAATGCGACTTATGTCAACGTAAAATCCTAATCCTTCGTGGTAGTAAAGCCAGTCAATATAGCGTTGCCAGAGTGCTTTTGATTCCATAAAAATTAGTGTATTTAGTATTTTTGCTAGTTTGCCATCTGTAGTTTAGAAGACTAGATTTCTGGCTTTGGTAAAATACGGATAAATTTAACAATTTGACCTGTTACTTCTATACCAATCAGATAATTGTCCACAGTAAATCTGTAGAAAATACCACTGGTTCCAAGTTGTCTTAGTTCTGGTAATTCTTGTAAATAATTTATTTGACTAAATTTGATAAAAACAAAATCATATATTTGCTGGTAGGCAACAGATTCTATGACTTTAAGGTCTTGGATAAAAGAACGAGAATAACGCACTTCTAGAGTCATTTCAGTTATCAGTTATCATTTATTAGTTATCAGTATATCTGGCTAAACTTGGAGGTTTGAAATACTGAAGTTTACTTTTGTCATTTCCAGGAAAATGGTGGCTTGAAACCATGTTTTTTGGTCAAAATAATCTTGTTTTTTAGAGTTTTTCTCTTCTGGTTTAAATAAGAATTTTTGTTTTGACTTTACTATTTTCTTTTATCAGTATCTCTGGCTAAAGCTGGAGAGTTTAAAAACTGAATTTTACTTTTTTCATTTCCAGGAAAATGGTGGCTTGAAACCCGATTTTTTGGTCAAAATAATCTGGTTTTTTTAGAGTTTTTCTCTTCTGGTTTAAATAAGAATGTTTGTTTGGATTTTAACTATTTTATTTGTCAAAGTATAATATTTGCAAGGTTTCTTCTTTAGTAAAGATATCTCCTGGTTTGTGACTTGTTTTCGATTTTTGAATAGCTGTCATAATTGAGTTATCAGTTATCAGTATATCTGGCTGAACTTGGAGGCTTTAAATACTGAAGTT
>NZ_JBNHEQ010000326.1:0-10142 GCF_050016015.1 Dapis hubbardiae BLCC-M172 | reverse complement strand
AAATACTGAAGTTTACTTTTTTCATTTCCAGGAAAATGGAGGTTTGAGACCCGATTTTTTGGTCAAAATAATCTGGTTTTTTTAGAGTTTTTCTCTTCTGGTTTAAATAAGAATGTTTGTTTGGATTTTAACTATTTTATTTGTCAAAGTATAATATTTGCAAGGTTTCTTCTTTAGTAAAGATATCTCCTGGTTTGTGACTTGTTTTCGATTTTTGAATAGCTGTCATAATCAAACTGTCATAATGAAGTGTTTGTAAATATTCCCAGGCTTTTTCTAATTCTACATCAGACATTTTTTCAATTAAAGAATACATCTTAATTTTGAGAAGACCTATAGTCTTTGATTTCACTTTATGTTTCTCCTCTATAGCAATCCTATTTCATTTGTAATATTTTGGTGGTAGTTAGGAGTCAGAAGTCAGGAGTCAGGAGTCAGGATTTTAACGGAAAACCTTTAAAATTAACTGTTATAAAAATTATTATAACCAATTTAGGATTGGTATATTTATTATGTTACAGCAGTTTCCTACTTGATAAAGTAGATATTAGGGAGTAGGGAAAATGGGGAGTAGGATATGGGATAAGCAAAAAAATATTTACCTCATAATTTGTACCACATTAATCACGGAATATGCTGTATGTGTTACTAACAAATTAATTTTTTCTGGATACTAATTTGCTTTAATTACTAAAGTTTCGTTTAAAGCGGGGATCGAAATGATGTTTCTTTTTTTGGTTGCATTTATGACAGAGGGTTTGTAGATTGCTAATATCATTACTACCGTTTCTAGCTAGGGGGATAATATGGTCTATATTAAGTTCTGTTTCTGTTGAATTTTTACCACAACTTTGACAGTGGTAGTTATCCCGCTCAAACACATATTTTTTAACTGCTAAAGGAATTTTTATTCGTCGTGTTTTGTTCATAATTAATCTCTAAAAAAATTACTGGAATTAAATAATGTGATTATAGCGTTTATCAGTAAGTGTGAGGTACACTTTTCTTTTTTCTTTCCTGTTCCCTGTTTAAAACCCAGAATTTTTTACCTCACCAAGATGAGAATTACTATATATATTGCTAATTAATCAATTATCACAATGATAAATTTCTTCAAAATCTCTAAGCATTCAGCCTTCAATAATTAATAATTAATAATTAATAATTAATAATTAATAATTACCTCTCCCTAAAAGGGAGAGGATTGGCGCTCAAGGAATTTTTTTCTGTTTTCTCCATGAATGGAGAGGCTTTATACCTTTATTTTTCGGTAAGCTATTTGCTGTCAGTCATTAAAAAATTATCTTTGAAGGAAGAAGCAGAGTTGAAAAATTGAGGAACAATTAAAAGTTACTATAAAAGCATTCTTTGTGAATCTTCCTTATTAATTACTTGGCGCTTTTTTACCCACCAAAAAACTGTTTGCGTAGCATTCCGCAGGAAAAGTTAACCCCTAATACCTGAATGGTTACCACAATATATTATATTTGTAAATAAGCAAGGCTTTTTTGTGTCAAAAAAAATCAGGAATTTCAATAGCAAGAATAGCTAATGAGTCGATCTGGTTAGGTGTTCCTAAGAGTGAAATTGTCTTAGCTTATCAGTCTTAAGATATGATAAAATCGACGAAAAAATAAGGTCTTTAGTCTCATCTTTTAAGGGAATGAAAAAAATAAATAAATTTCAGTATTTCAAGTCTCTGGTTTGAGCGGGAGTTACTGGTAACTGATAACTGAAATGACGGAGTTTGCTATTGCTTAAATTTAGATTGAATGGATTTAAAAAAATTACTCCTTGAGCAGATAAAATAATTATGTAAACTCAATAATTTATGGCTATGTCTTCGGAAATAAATTCTACACCCACACCAACTACTGGAGCAGATGCAGTTGATGAGGCGATCGCTAAAGGAATAGATTTAGATGGGTCTCCTATTCCATCAGCAAAACTTGACCTTTATCACCAGGTTATGGCGTTAGAAGGTGAACGACAAAGGAGCGGCGTTAGTAATACAATGAGGTCTCGTATTGTGCGTATTGGGGCGAAGCATATTTCTCAAGATGAGTTAAATAATATGTTGAAGAATGCAGATTTTGCTGAATTGAAGGAAAAGGAAATTGCTTTTTATTATGGTGGGAAATAGAAATAGTTTCTAGAAAGAATGTAGGGGTTTGGTCTCCAAACCCTTAAACTAAACAAACTCCTACAAAAAAAAGATTTAAAAAATTTTGATTTTTATGTACTTCAGCTATTAGGTAATGTTTTTAATTATTGGCGGGTTTGGTAGGTAATCTTTGTTTCTATTCTTGATTAATTTTCCTGATTAAATTTTTGCCGTAAGTCATCCAGTGGGGATTCTGATTTACTATTTTCAGAGAATTTTTTTTCAGAGGTTTGAGGGGTTGAGAAAATTCTTGTTTATCACGATAAAATTCTAAAGCAAGTTTAATTTTGCCTTTTACACAACCACTTGAACCTAATTTTAATACTTTACAATGAAAAGCATTAAAAATTAAATTTTCTTTTGAGGAGGAATGGATGAAAAGATTTGATGATGGGAAAAACAAGCATATATTTATGAGAAGCTCCCAAAGATGAAAATTTTTCTGGTATTGCTGCGAGAGGAAATTTCTTCATAGTTGAATAAAAAATCATGTGTATATACGAGCGACCCCAGCTAAGATTTAGCTTATCATAAAAATTCTGAGGATGCAACTGGAAATCCTTTGACGCGCGATTTTTTTCGGGAGCTTAATAAAATGAAAATGTTGGTGGTTTTCCATTGAGGAGGATTATAGATGGAAAGATTTAATTATGGAAAAAAACAGCATATATCTTTATTTATGGAAAGCTCTCAAAGATGAAAATTTTTCTGGTATTGCTGTATTGCCCCTGGAGAAAATTCCTGAATACTTAATTGCCTTTGAGCAAGGAAATATGGAGCTATAAAATACTCCATATAAACTTAGGTTTTCCTAGAAAATCTTTACTTATCCTCTGGTTTAATTTTCTGGCGTAAATCATCAAGTGGAGAAATTTCTTTGCCTTCTACAAATTGATTATTTAGCCCCCCTTCTTTTACATCAATATTTTCAGATTCAAACTCAAGAGTTATTCTTACTTTTCCTCTTTGCCAACTTTTTGCACCTGGTTTTAGTATTTTGCTATCTATTTCGTTAGTTAACCAATTTTCTCTTCCTTCTGCGAGTTGTGTTTGAAGAGCTTTTTTCATCTCTGTAAGAAATTCATTGAGAGTAAAAGTCTGATTTTTGACAAATATTTCGTTGCGATAAACAGATACAACATCTTCTTGAGATAAGAATATTTTTTGATTAATTTTTATGTGTCTTTTTTAGGTTTACAAGAAATTTCTTAGCTGGGTTAGTTGTTACAGTGACTGAGTTTTTGGCAGAATGTTAGAGGTTGTATTCGCTCTACTTTTTTCAGAATCATAAATCTATAGAGTGATATGGTTGATATTAATTTTTCATCTCAATTTATTACTCCTAATTTTCGACGACATAATAAATATGTAGAGAGAGAAAATTTCCTACATAAATCAATTTCTCTCAGAAAGTTTCTACTGATTTTCCTGATTAAACTTTTGTCGTAAGTCATCAAGTGGAGATGCTTGATTTTCCAGTTTTTCTAAATTATTATTGTCAGAATTTTCTGCTTGATTTTCTGATTGACTTAATTCATTTTATTCTATTTCTGCTTGAGGTTAATCAGGGCAAAATTGTACAATCACTTTTACCTGAATTTTCCTTGACTGCCATTCTTAAAAACCATATCTGAGAATTTGACAATCTACAGCTTTGTGATTCTAGACAAATCAATTTTCCCTCAGAAAGTTTCTACTAATTTTCCTGATTAAACTTTTGCCGTAAATCATCAAGTGGGGATAGTTCAGTTTCCAGATATTCTGAATTATTATTGTCAGAATTTTCTGCTTGATTTTCTGATTGACTTAATTCATTTTATTCTATTTCTGCTTGAGGTTCATCAGGGCAAATTTATACAGTAACTTTTAGCTAAATTTTCCCTGACTACCATATCTGAGAATTTGATAATCTACATCTTCCTGATTCTAGATAAATCAACTTTTCCCTAGAAAGTTTCTACTAATTTTCCTGATTAAATTTTTCTCGTAAATCATCTAGTGGGGATTCTGATTCACTATTTTCAGATAACTTTTTTTCAGATGTTTGAGAAACTTCTTGTTCATCAGGATAAAATTCTAAAGCAAGTTTTATTTTGCCTTTTACCCAACCACCTGAACCTAATCTTAATACTTTACAATCAAAACCATTAAAAATTAAATTTTCCTTGCTAGCTATCCTTTCACTCAATTTTTGCACTAACTCACTAACTTGGAAAGTTGTACTTTTGATTATGTGGGAGTGATTTTTATGAAGCTGTTCTTCTACTGAGATAACCTCATCATCTCTAAGATGTTCAAATTTGTTTCCCATGTAATTTTTACCTTTAACTCAATAATAGATATTATATCAGGCACAACTAATTTTTTAGTATAGGTTGACTTTTTTATCTCCTACTTAATTTTTCTGATTAATTTTTTGCCGTAAGTGATCAAGTAGGAAGACTTCATATTCCAGTTGTTATGAATTATTATCGCCAGAATTGTCTGCTTGATTTTATGACTGACTTGATTCTTTTTCTTCTATTTATTCTTGAGGTTTGTCAGAGCAAAATTCTATAGCAAATTTTCCCTGGATTTTCCCTGACTAGATTTTTGAGGAAATGGGAAAAAATCTCCTATACAAATCAATTTTCCTCAGAAATTTTCTACTGATTTTCCTGATGAAATTTTTGCCGTAAGTCATCAAGTAGGGATACTTAAGTTACCAGATATTCTGAATTATTATCGCCAGAATTTTCTGAGTTACTTGATTCTTTTTCTTCTATTTATTCTTTAGGTTTATCAGGGCAAAATTCTAGAGAAACTTTTACTTGAATTTTCCCTGACTGCTATTCTTGAAAACCAGATATGAGAATTTGATAATCTACAGCTTTGTGATTCTAGATAAATCAACTTTTCCCCAGAAAGTTTCTACTGATTTTCCTGATTAAACTTTTGCCGTAAGTCATCTAGAGAAGATTCAGAATTATTGTTGTTAGAAATTTCCTCTATTTCTTGTGACTCCACACATAATTCTATATCTAACTTAACTCGGAATTTTCCTTTTTTCCATTGCTGAGAACCCAAATTAAGAATTTCGCAATCGATACCATCTTTAAACCATCTTGCTAGAGGTTCATGTACATCTTTTGGATAGAATACATCATTAGGTATTCGTAAACCTTCCCTCTCAAATTTCTCCTTAATTTTTTCTCCCAACCAATGATCTAATGATTTTTTTAAAATTTTTTTGATGTAACCAACTTTAAAATTAGCTACTTCTGAAAAAGAGATAACATCATCATCATTACAATCTTTGGGATAAAATTTTTCTGCCATTTTAGTCTCCTATTTTTGAGTTTTTATCCTTGATTAAACCTATGAGACAAATCATCAAGTAAAATCTGAGTTTATAGTTTTGCTTTAGTAGTATAAATTTAGCAGTGCTAAAGTGCAATTATGAACTGGGGGAGTATCCTAAATAAATAAATTTTTCCCCAGAAATATCTACTGATGTTTCTGACTAAATTTTTGCCGTAAGTCATCAAGTGGAGATACTTCAGTTTCCAGATATTGTGAATTATTATTCCCAGAATTTTCTGCTTGATTTTCTGAGAGACTTGATTCATTTGTTTCTATTTCTTCTTCAGGTTCGTCAGGACAAAATTCTACAGTAACTTTTACCTTAATTTTCCCTGAATGTCATTCTTTAGAACCATACTTGAGAACTTTACAATCTACACCTTCCTCAAATATTTGTTCTTTTATTTCATCAGAAACTATTAAATTGTATTGGATTATAGCTGTAAGTTGGTTAGCATCAAGAAATAAAATTTCAAAATTAGAGCTTAAACCTAATTCTTCTGATATAGGACTAAAGTCAATTTGTATCACTTCATTAGTTTATAATGGCTTATATTGATTTTCTATGTTAAATTGTCCCTTCTTATTCTTGGCTGAATAAAAAATATGTATGGGGAGAAAATATCCTACATAAATTAATGCTCCGCCAGAAATTTTCTACTAATTTTCCTGATGAAATTTTTGCCGTAAGTCATCCAGTCGGGATACGTCAGTTTCCAGATATTCTGAATTATTACTGCCAGAATTTTCTGCTTCATGTTCTGAGAGACTTGATTCTTTTTCTTCTCTTTCTTCTTCAGGTTCATCAGAGCAAAATTCTATAGCACATTTTACCTGTATTTTTCCTAACTATACTATATTTTTGAGTAAATATACAATATTTAGGGGTAGTAAATTTCCTGGAGAAATCATTTTTTCTCAGAAATTTTTTTAAGTATTAGTTAGTAGTAGTGCTTTAGCAACACAAATCTAGTAGCACTAAAGTACAACTAGAAACTGAGAAAAAATCTCCTACAAAAATAAATTTTCACCCAGAAAGTTTCTACTGATTTTCTTGATTAAATTTTTCCCGTAAGTCATCAAGTGGGGATACTTCAGTTTCGATATATTCTGAATTATTCTCGCCAGAATTTTCTGCTTCATTATCTGACTGACTTGATTCTTTTTCTTCTATTTCTTCTAATGGTTCATCAGGGTAAAATTTGACATTAAGTTCGACCTTAATTTTTCCTTTTTGCCAACTTTGAGCGCCTGGTTTTATAACTTCACACTCTAAACCATCATAATCATCATAAAACAGTTTATTTTTTATTTCACGGTTCCGAATATCTACTCTTCTTAGAATTACAGGTATTAATTGATAATTTGTCAGATATAAATATTTAAAGTTGTTTGCGCCTAAACTTAAATATTCATATGTCTGTTCATCTAGTTCAATAACTTCTTCTCCCTCTAGAACAACAAATTTTTGATTCTCTGAATTTTATGCCATTTTTAATTCCTTTGTTTCCAATAAATTATCCCAATTACCATATAGTAACGGTATGCTTAGGTGAAACTTAAATTATTTATGTTTTTACTTCTCCTCTGCTCCCCCACTCCCTTACTCCCCTACTCAAAATGTAGGATGTCTCAAAAAAATATCCTACACTTTTCTGAGATAAAAAAATCACCGAAAATTTAAGGTATAAAGCCGCTAGGTTTTAACCACAGGTAATTATCAATTATCCATTATCAATTATCAATTAATAAACTAACTATTCAAATTCATCTCCCGACGTAAATCATCAAGAGGCGACACTTCATCACTCTCCAATAATTTCTCATCCTCACTACTTACTACTTCCAAATTTTCCCCACTTTTGCCAAAATCAAACTCAGAAATAATTGGCAACTGTCGCTCATTCAACAACATTGTCTGGAGACAACTATTAATAGAATAAACTACACGATTATAATCCTTAATCTTCTCCTCAACCTCAGCTTGAAAACGTAAATTCCTTTGAATTTTTTCTCCAGCTTCCGTCTCTAAACTTTGCTCTAAATATTCCCGCGCTTGATTATATTGCTGCATAATATCTTCGGCTTGTTTTTCAGCCATAGGTAATAAATTAGTCTTCAAAGTTTGATTCACCGTTTGTCGAAAAGTTTGCCGAATAGTCTTAGAAACTTTTGGCTCAAAATCTAACTTCAACAATTGTCTAATTGCAGGTTCCGCCTCCACCATACTGCTACAGTCAAAACTTTGAGAAGTCTGTAATAAAGTCTGCCGAAACTGATAGATAGAAAAAGTTCCTTCATCATAAAAACGCGGACTTTCTCGCACAAATCTGTCACATTCTATTCGCGCTGCACTTATTAATGCCGTACTAACTGCTTTTTCTACTTCTTTTAAATGCTTTTCAATTCCTCCATCATTGCCTAACAAACGATAGAGTTGTCGATAATATTCTGACTTGCGAACTCGATCAATTAAATGTTGAAAAAATCCAGTTACTACTGACTGAGTAGAGTCAACTAAAATATCCTCTAATTGATTTGCTAAATAGTAAAGTGCCTCGACTAAAACTGCTAATAAAGGTGCCGTTGCGTTCCGTGGATGATTAATAGTTGCTCGACTATAAGCAGCTTCTACAGAAAAAGTATCTAACAGTTCATCTAAACGACGAATCATTCGAGATTGGAGTTGATTAAAATCTGCTTCAAAACCATCACATTTATTTGTGACTAGCAAATTTACTTCCTCAGAAATATGTTGATTAAATCCTTCGCCGACTTCTTGGAGTTGAGAATTTAATAATGATAATTCCTGAGCTTTCATTGCCTCTATTTCTTGGGGTTGACTTGCCAAGTCTCGTTGAGTTGCTAAATAATTTTTCTGGAGTTGTATACAGATATTTTGTAAGTCATCTGCTAAATTTGCAAATAATTGTGGGCGTTTTTCCTCTTTCAGATAACGAGTAATTCCATTCCGAAATTCCTCTATCCCACTATCAATTATTAATTGTTCGATTAATGGTTTACCCCACTCCTCTAAAATCCTGACATAATTTTCATTAGGTGACTCAAAACCATTAATACTTACCCGAAAATTACTAGGAAGTTTGCGAGAAGTGCCACAATAATTATTAAAAGCATAGACAAATTGTGGCGTTTCCTCCTCTCCATCTAAACCTTTAACACTATTAGCAAATAGAGTATTTAAACCAAAACGCTCCCCCTGACTTGTCTCTTTAATTAAACTGCCATAAAAACCTAACAACCCACTGGTTTTATAAATCCTTTCTGTATCTCGAAAATCAGAAATAATCAAACTTTCTAATCTTTGTCGAAGTTGAGCATTGTACCAAGTTTCATCTATACGGTTAAAAACATAAAAAACCCTGTCTCTAATGCCAGGGTTTTCTCGCATTTTTTCCAATAATTCTGTTTCTTCTGTTGTCATATCTCCCGCAGCAGCAGCTTTTAAAACACAAACAACTGCTGAAGTTTCTGGGTTTTCTATTTTGTCATAAGTAACTTGAGCATCTTTCTCTACAGGAGCATCAATTCCTGGAGTATCAATAATGATATTTCCATCCTCTAATAAAGGATGATGACAATAATATTCGACGCGCTTCAACACAGCACTATTCATTCCTCTTCGCGCATAACTTGCTGCTTCTTTCAGGTTAGAAAAGTTAAACTGTTCCATTGAATAAATAGCATTTTGAGTCAGATGAATAAATTCTTGATTTGCCTCAAAACCATCCACCAATAATTTTAAAGCTTTTGCTTGTTTAGCACGTTCGGATTTATTTTCCCCTCCTTCATTTTTAATAATTGCATTGCATTGTTCTCTGATAATTCCAATTACCTCTGATTGTTCAATATCGGCATTAGAGTCTAAAGCTAATTGCTGTCGTAAAATTGATACTTGTTCTTGAATTTCAGCAATACTTAAAAATGTCAAAACTACTCTTTCTTTTTCAGGTTCGGCATATTCGATATAACATTCCGTTCCTGTGGCGTGACCTTCAGCACTGTAGAGTAATTCTCTGCCTAATAAAGCATTAATTAACATCGACTTTCCTGCACTAAAAGCTCCGGCAAATACTATTTCAAATTTTGGGGAAATTACTTTATTTAAAGAATACCGAACTGCCGTTGTATCTTGTTGTCTAAGAGTAGGTTCTTGATGTAATAGTTGCAGTAGATTTTCTACCTGATTTTGTAAATCTTGACATTGATTAGGAATTAAGTTCATTTTTTCCCGATGGTATTAGTAATTCTCTACTATTTTACTAGATAAGTAGTCAACTATAATCTAAGTATTTAGGTATCGGCTTTTAACGGAATCAAACAACGACTAAGGTTAGTTGATAACCAATTTAATTCTTATGTCACTTATTGAAGACTAATTATTTCTGTCAATATAATCAGTCAATAATTTCTAGCTGATTACTTATTTATTAGGGGTGACTACTAGATGCTGAGAATTATTTATAACTTTTAATTCTCCTGGCAGACTAATTTTTTCTGCCTAGATAATCAGTCAATAATTTCTAGCTAATTACTGATTACTAACCGCTAGATGCTGAGAATTATTTATAACTTTTAATTCTCCTGGTATACGAATTTTTTCTGCCTAGATAAT
>NZ_JBNHEQ010000325.1:38270-39646 GCF_050016015.1 Dapis hubbardiae BLCC-M172 | reverse complement strand
AAAAGAGAGGGGGAGCGGGCGAGTTGGGAAAGGGGGAGTAGGGGAGCGGGGGAGTAGGGGAGATGGGGAGATAGGGAGAGGTAAAGGGGGAGATATTATTCTTGAAGCAGGTAACAACATTAACACCACAACTGCCAGAATATATTCCGGTGCCGACGACGGCGACACCGGAAACATCAATATTATTGCGGATGGCGCAATAGAAATAGGTCAAATAGACCTAGCATCAGGTTTCATCAGAGAAAGACTAGAATTTAACAACAACTTTACCCTAATTCCCGTTCCTAAAGGAGAAGCGACCCAAGGAACAGCAGGAAACATTATTATCAGCAGTAAAAACAGCACAATAGATACCAGCGCCGACAGAATTAACTCTCGTTCCCCAGATGGTTCGGGAGATATCATCATCGAAGCTACAGGAAATATTACCACAGGCAAACTAGAAGCAAGCGCCCTCAACCAAGAAAAACCTACCACAGGTGGAAATATAGAAATCATCAGCAGACAAGGAGAAATTAATGCCACTAAACCCATAGAAACCTTTTCAGAAAGAGGAGAAGGAGGTAGCGTCGCACTCAACGCAGAAGGTCACATCCACACAGGTAGCATTCGTTCAGAAGGAATGCAAAAAGGAGGTGACATCGAAATCGAAAGTCGCAGTCAAAACAGCATAGAAATCATTGGAAATATCAGTAGCTATTCGACTGAAGGTACAGCAGGAAATATCACTCTCAGAAGTCCTGGAGATATTAACCTTCAGGGAATTCGTTCTGACGGAATGCAACAGGGAGGGCGGATCAAAGTAGAAAGTGAAACAGGCAACATTGATGCTACCGGAGGAGAAATAGATTCCTTCTCAGACCAAGGAACAGGAGGAAACGTCGAGATAAATGCCTCAGAAAGCGTAAATTTAGGAAATGTATCATCCTTTGGCATGACAGAAAGTGGCAACTTAACCATTCAGAGTCAAACAGCACAAGTAAATACAGGCAACGTTACGACACAAGCACCGGCAGGAAGTAGTGGCAATATAATCATCAACGCTGAAGAAGTAGGCACAGGAAACTTAAGCTCCATTGGTACAACCAGCGCTGGAGAAATTAATGTGGCAGCAACAGATGGCTCAATTCAAACCTATGCTATTGAAATCAGCTCTGATGGTTCAATAGGAAGCTTAAGGTTACAAGCAACAGAAGATATCGCAACAGAAGATATCGATCAAAATGCTGGAGCAGGAGATGCCAATATTGAGATTAACTCAGGTGGAGACCAAACCACAGGAGGTATTAATCAAACAGCAGATGGTGATACTAACAATACTCAAAACGCTGGGGGTAATATTTCCGGAGATGTTAATCAAAATGCTGGCAATAATG
>NZ_JBNHEQ010000325.1:526-38170 GCF_050016015.1 Dapis hubbardiae BLCC-M172 | reverse complement strand
CTAATAATAATCAAACAGCAGGCGGTAATATTTCCGGAGATGTTAATCAAAATGCTGGCAATAATGCTAATAATAATCAAACAGCAGGCGGTAATATTTCCGGAGATGTTAATCAAAATGCCGGCAATAATGCTAATAATAATCAAACTGCCGGAGGTAATATTATCGGAGATATTAATCAAAATGCCGGCAATAATGCTAATAACAATCAAACTGCCGGAGGTAATATTATCGGAGATGTTAATCAAAATGCCGGCAATAATGCTAATAATAATCAAACAGCAGGCGGTCAACAAACAATTGGTAATGTAACTCAAACTGCAGGTAATAATGCCATCAATATTCAAACAGCAGGTGGTCAGCAAAATATAGGAGAAATTAATCAAACTTTTGGCAATGAATCTATCAATATCCAACGTCCAAGAGTTAATCAAAATACAGATAATACCTCAGTAAATTCTAATAATAATAATAGTATCAATATTAATCCTGTTATTAATCAAACAAATTCCCAGAACAATTCCACAAATAATACCACCACAAATTCCCAAGAAACTAACACTTTCTCAACAACCACAACCTCCGAGATAATTTCGACAGCTACTCCCAGTAACAATAACCAAACAGCCAACACAACAACAGCCCAAAGTCAGACAGAATCATCTATCAACAATACAACCGACACCCAACAAATCTTAAAAATAATAGACACTCCTAATACAAATCCTCTCACAGTTGCCACAAGTTCAGACCAAGTAATAACCATCTTAGAACAAACTCGTAGCAACGAATATTCTAATTATTTAGGAGTAGATTTACAGTCACAATTTCTCAGGACAAAAAACGTCCGAGAAATCTTAACCGATATGGCAGCTCAAACCGGAAAAGAATCTGCCGTTGTTTATATTAACACTTATCCAGACCAATTACAAATAATATTATATACCAAAGATGGTCAGCCAATTATTAAAACTATCCCCGCAGCCAAGTACAAAGCAATTAAGAAAAATGCCCTGACTTTACGCGCACACATTATCAATCCTTCCCGCCGTCATACTGATAGCTATTTGCCATCAGCACAACAATTATATGATTGGCTCATCGCACCTATATCAGCAGAATTAGAAGCAGCAAATATTGATACTTTACTATTTAGTATGGATGAAGGTTTACGAACTTTACCTCTGGCAGTATTACATGATGGGTCACAATTTTTAATTGAAAAATATAGTATTAGTTTAATTCCCAGTGTCAGTTTAATGGATACTAATTATCGCTCTCTTGAAGATACTAAAGTATTAGCAATGGGAGCAAGTGAATTTACATCTCAAAGTCCTTTACCAGCAGTACCTGTGGAGTTAGACATTATTTCCGAAAAACTGTGGCAGGGTCGTCAATTCCTCAATGAAGATTTTACTCGTAATAACTTGTTGAATGAACGTAAAAATTATCCTTATCCTATTATTCATTTAGCTACTCATGCAGAATTTTTACCCGGTGTAGCTAGCACCTCCTACATTCAGTTATGGGGTGACGAACAAATAAAATTAGACCAAATTAGGGAGTTTGGTTGGAATGAACCAGCAGTAGAATTGTTAGTCTTGTCTGCTTGTCGCACTGCTTTTGGCGACAAAAATGCGGAATTAGGATTTGCGGGGTTAGCAGTAGCAGCAGGAGTCAAGTCAGCTTTAGCTAGTATTTGGTATGTGAGTGATGAGGGTACATTGGGGTTAATGACAGAATTTTATACTCATTTGAATAATGCTAAGATTAAGGCGGAGGCGTTAAGACAAGCACAGTTAGCAATGTTGCGAGGAAAGGTGGTTATTACAAAAGGGGAGTTAAGGGGAAGTGGAACGCGTCGTGCGGTGGTGTTACCGTCGGTGTTAGCAAATATACAGTATGATAATTTATCTCATCCTTATTATTGGGCGGGGTTTACTCTGGTTGGTAGTCCTTGGTAAGAGAATTTAGAATTTAGAATTGAGGAGGTAGGAGGCAGGAGGTTCTGTTCATATAAAATCCCCTTGTCTCCCTGTCTCCCTGTCATGAGAATTGAGAATTGAGAATTGATAATTTAGAATTGATATCATGTCCGTTGGTATCGTTTGTCTAAAAGTTGGGGAAAGAGCTACAATTAGTAAGGTTTTTCCTTCTTCCTTCTTCTTCCTTCTTCCTTCTCTCCAAGATAACTAAAGCCTTCTCTCCAAGATAACTAAAGCCTTCTCTCCAAGATTACTAAAGCCTTCTTCCTTGGTAAATGGTTAAAATCTTGCAGTGCAGGCCGGAAAGCCCGCAATAGATGTACCTCATAACTTCGGAAACCGCTGTAATATTACCGGGTAATTAATAATTATTAATTAAATAATTGAGGTTAAAAGCCTCCCCTTTCAAGGGGAAAAAAATAAATTTTTTCCTTAGCTTGTCAATCCGATGGTTTTAACCAGAGGTAATTATCAATTATCAATTATCAATTATCAATTAATGAAAAACCTTTTTCTAGCTTTTTTCTTTGGATGATTGGACTTTGCGTTTGAGGGTTGAGACTGCACCAACAGCACCGAGAGCGATGAAACCAAGACTGGAGGTTGGTTCGGGAACTGTTCTAGATTCAGCAAAGCTTTGGCCTCCTCCACTGAGTGTTTGCTCTGAAGTCAGATCAAACTGAGAAAGATCCAAAGTGTAACTAAAAGATATATCTGATAGCAAACCATCATTTGTTCCAAGTCCATTCGTCGGATCTTCTAAAAGAGCTTCTAAATCTAAAGCTGTAGTCGAAAATGTAAGACTTGGATCGGAATTAAAATTAACAATAGCATCTACTGAAGAAAGTCCTAATGCCAATATCTCTATTGAAAAAATAGGGTTTTCTAGTACAGTTGATTCTCGACTGAATGTCGTACGAGCCATATCCTGTTCATCTTCTGCAAAAACTGAAGACCCTGCTTCTAAAGTGATTTCCTCATCAAAAATATTATCGAGGAAAGTTTCTGTACCAAAGAATTGTGGGTCCCTACCACGAGCAATTGCCGATCCAGATGGGCTTCTATTCTCTCTGTTTACAATTGCAGCAAGATTGAGTTGCCAGTTGAAGTAAGATCCTTTTTGTTCTGTTACTTGCATGTTAGAGGCAGCTCTAACTCTTGTAACTTTTCCAGACTGCTGACATGAGTCGGACAATGCCAGTGTTTCATTTCTGTTTGAGTTATAAGAATAGCTTCTTTGATTTTGACTCTTTTCTCTCTGACCACATTCTGTATTTTGATTTCCCAGAGTATAATTTGCCCTTTCTACTCGACCGCTATCATTATTTGTATCCCTTGAACTGGTGTTGTTAGTAGTCCAGTTTACACTAGCTCTAGCGTTAAGTGCATAAGCTTCTTGATTAAAAGTTGTAATTGTTAAACAAAATGCTGATAAGATTAATGATAAATAATTTTTAGTGGTCTTTAACACTTAATAAACCTCCTATTGACAAAATTCAAATTTGCTACTGCACACTGCAGCTAATTCCACCAAGCGTGACGTACACCCTTAGCTAGCAAGATCCTGCACTACAAATATTTATTTAATTGTTAATATCCAAATTAAAAATACTTGGAATCTGCTGTAAGTAACTATAACATACTGCTTCTTAAATAATTATCATAAATCAGTATCTTTACTGAATCTTCATAAACTTACAATGATAATTGATAATTGATAATTGATAATTGATAATTTAGAATTCTATCTGGCTGCTAAAAAATTTTGACAATTAATTTTGACATCAATTATTGTTTTTCCCTTTTGTTCCGAATAATACTACTATTTCTTTTAGTTTTTATCGGCTTTGTTGCATAAAAGTAGTGATAGAACATCCATTCCGCTTTGGTTCGCACATCAAACGCAGAGCAAGTGCGGCAACTATATCGCTCTCTTTCGCGATTATTGATGTTCTATTCATCTATTGTCCAATAGTTAGGAGGTACAGATCGACTCTCAAAACCTTTACAGGTAAAAAATTCAGTTTTTTTCTATCTCAGATTGATGTTTTACTCATCTATTGTCCAATAGTTACAGCAGTTTCCGCGCATTATAAAGTACATATGCACAAGCAAGTGCGGCAGCTATATGTTTTCATGCAACAAATCGGGATCTAGCAATCCGCGCTTACAGCGGTTTTTATGATTACTAGACCACAGTAGGGACATTGCACAGGCAAAAATGCGTTTTCCGTTCCGGAATGCTCCGCTTTCCATGTCGCGCAGCGTTTTGCTGGCGCACAACTTTCCGTCAGCAAAACATCCCTACGGGGTTTTTGGTTATGGCGATGTGGTTCATCAATCTGAAAACCGCTGTATGTTGTAAGATTTTATCTAACGGGGTTTGGTTTCCAAATCCCATCTTAGCTTGGGGAAAGGAGACGAAACCCCTACAATTTTTTTTCACAAATCATTTTAGAGAAATCTTTCCAGAGTCAAACTTGTCAAATGAAAGAAAATAATTAACTAAACTGAAAAATTAAGGTTATACTGTAAACTAAAAAATACTCTTAGAAAACTTACCCAAACCCCATGCGGTTGCAACGTCAGTTCAGTGGACAAATTATCACCTTAGACACCCAAAACCCAATTGGTGGCGGTGGTGAAGGTCGTATCTATTCTGTGGTACAAAATCCATCTCTAGTGGCCAAAATTTACCATAAACCTACAGACGAGGATGCCCATAAACTGACCGTAATGTTCTCTCATCCACCAGACGCACCGATGGGAACCGGACATTCAGCGATCGCGTGGCCTATAGACCTATTACGCACTACCAATAACAAACACCAAATAGTTGGCTTTTTAATGCCTCGTGTTTCCAGAGCGGAACCGATACATATATTCTACAACCCTAGAAACCGTCGGCAACAAAAACCCCTGTTCAACTATCGTTATCTCCACCGCACCGCTCGTAACTTAGTGGCAGCAGTCAACGCTTTACATAACAGTGGATATGCCATCGGGGATGTCAACGAATCAAATATTCTAGTCACCGATACCGCTCTTGTCACCCTAGTTGATACCGACTCATTTCAAGTTCGCGACCCCTATACCCTAGAAATTTACCGTTGTCCAGTCGGTAAACCAGAATTCACCCCTCCGGAATTACAAGGTCGGAGTTTCCGGGAAATTGACCGCAAACCCGAACATGACTTATTTGGCGTAGCAGTATTAATATTTCAACTATTGATGGAGGGAACTCACCCTTTTGCTGGAGTTTACAAAGGTAGAGGCGAACCTCCAACTCTCGAAGCACGAGTCAAAGCAGGTCATTTTCCCTACAGTACAAAGCGAGTTCCCTATCGCCCGACACCACTTGCGCCAGATTGGAAAATTTTGCATCCCAGCATACAACAATTATTAATTGACTGTTTTGAATTAGGGCATCAACATCCAGAGTTGCGCCCAGATACGAGAACTTGGTTGAAGGCGTTGCGAGAGTCAGAGAATAGTCTAGTAACTTGTCAGAAAAATCATCAGCATTTGTATGGAAATCACTTAAAATCTTGTCCGTGGTGCGAACGGACTAAACTATTAAAAGGAAGAGACCCTTTTCCCTCAAGGGAAGCAGTAAGAAATAAACAACATTTAGAACCTGCGGTCAAAAAGCGGAAACTCTTATCATTAGCGCCACAAAAAACTACTGTCCCTAAAAAACCAGCACCACCCAAACCAATTATCATCACTCGAAAAATGGGGCAATATCAACCCTTACTCACCCCTGTTTCTATCAAATTCAAACCGCCTTCAGTTCCAATAATTCCCCTAGCAGGGGGTGGCAAAGGTCTTGTTGGCGTTGCCCAAGATGCCATTTTTGGAAGCTTTTGGGGAGTGTTGTGTGCAGCAGCAGTAGCAGGTCTCGTATTAGGAATAATTAAAGGTAGCGTTGCTGTTTTAGGTGGAGTAATAATGGGAATATTGTGGGGAGGTTTTTTCGCGATCGCCTGGCAATATATTATTCCTATGGGGTTCTCGACTGGCAGTTTAGGTTTAACCGGAGCGCTGTGGGGAGGGTTTATTGCTGCTGCTATTAGTGGCGCTGTTTATGGAATTAGTAACCGCGTGGGAGTGTTTGGACAAGCAGTTGTATTTGGTGGATTTTTAGGTACTATTTGGGGAGCTATTTGGAGTGCTTTTAAACCACCCTTAGCGCTGCCTACTTCTGGACGAGTTTGGGGTAGACGAGGTTTATTTTTAGGAGCAATTTGGGGAGCTTTTTTAGGTACAGTTATTGGAGGAATTTTAGCAGGAGTTTTTGTGTTTCAGGAAAGTCTGAATGAGAATAATAATTCTTGGATTGAATTAGTATCTATATTAATAAGTAGTATGATTCCAGCAATAGGTGTAGGTGCTATGGGTGGGATTATGGGAGGTGTTGTTTTAGGACCAATTTTAGGTGCGCCAACTTTACCTTTATCAAATAAATTATCGGGAATTAGAGGTGCTGTATTAGGTGGAATTTGGGGGTGTTTTTTAGGAGTAATTATTGGGGTAATTTTGGGTGGAATTTTACCACAAATTCTGTCAATAGATTTAGTTGGAATTATGCGAATTGATGCAGATTGGACTTCAATCCTTTCAACAATTTTTGGAGCTGGTTTAGGTGCTATTGGTGGTTGTTTTTCTGGAGCAGCTTGGGGGAGTATGGGAAAATGGTAGATCGAGTCAAAAGTCAAAAGTTAAAAGTTAAAATTATTAAAACAGGACTTAGGTTGAATAGTGATAATTAAAGCTCGTAGAATTGCTCTAGCCCTAATATCGATATTTTTCGGGCTAGAGCAATTCTACAAACAAAAACTTTTGTATCACTAATTATCCGGACACGATATTATACCATGTCCGATTAAACGCTTATAATTTAAGATAGTAGGGGAGTAGAGGAGTAGGGGAGTAGGGGAGTAGGGGAGTAGGGGAAAAATTAAAATATATCCTCTCGATCGCCAAATATCTTATTTATACCTAATTATCCGGACATGATATTACTTCTTCCAAAATATCACCAACCGCTACTGCTCCATCATTATCAACAGTTGCCAATACCCCCGTGTGAGCGTGACCATATTTTTCTTTCAGCACCGATAATAATGGAACATCACGATCGCCTGTTTCTGGATGAACTTCAATATTCATACACCGCCCAATTTTAGCAGTAACAGTAATCTGAGCTTCACCCAAACACAACTTTTTCCCTACTAAATCAAATTCTGCCCAAGCATCAATTCCTCCCACAACGACATTAGGACGAAATCTCCGCACATCTAATGTTTGACCAGTCTTTTCTCCCAAGTCATCCATTGTTGCTTGACTAATAATAGAAATATGTACGGGTTCCCTGTCAGGATAACGACTGTTTTTTCCATCTCCCACTAACTGCAAAGGTGCTTTCTGGGGATGTCGCGCTCCTTTATTGGGTTCCAGAGTATTCAAATAATCTGTAAAAAAAGCACTAAGGCGATCGCGCCCCTCAGATAAACTTGTATTTTCCCTAAGCAACTCAACCCCTTGCCGTCGCACAGTCAAAACTTCTGTTTCCTGGTCAAAATTACAATCTAAAGCAGCTAAACCAGGCCAGTCATTTTGGACAGCAAAATGTTTTTTACTCATCCAAGGTATTACTTCTGGAGGGTTAGAGTTTTCAGAGTCCAGAAACATTAGAGCAAATGCGCGATCGCCTCTAATGCCATGACCTGCATTTAGGAAAATATTCTGACAAATTTGAGGAGTTAACCCCTTAACTGGATGGATAAATAACTGTTTAACTGTTGCTAATTTCATGTTATTAAATGATAATAAGAGTAACAAAATTTGTAGGGTGCGTTAGCGACAGCGTAACGCACCGAAATATTTGGCATATATCAAATAGTACCGAAATATTTGGCATATATCAAATAGCACCGAAATATTTGGGATAGGCGGTGCGTTACATTTCATTTTTCGTATAGGGAATGCTGCGCAAACATGTCGCGTAGCGTTAACGCGCGTTACGCTGTCGCTAACGCACCGAAATATTTGGGATATATCAAATAGTACCGAAATATTTGGGATATATCAAATAGTACCGAAATATTTGGCATATATTAAATAGCACCGAAATATTTGGGATAGGCGGTGGGTTACATTTCATTAACGCACCCTACAATATGTCTTACTATACTTTAAAATATATCCTACCACTTAACAGCAAAGAAAATTGAATTATCATTCTAACTATTATTTACATAAAGAGTGGAAATTAACCAAATTAGGATTATTAATTTTCCCTTTGTTGCCAACTCTGGGAATATTAACTCTCGTTTTTGCAGTTATTAGCACTTTTAGAAAAAAATGGCGTAATATTATTAGCAGTCCCCAGAATATAGCTTTAGCTTGTCTAGGTGTCTGGTTAGCGATCGCCAGTTTTTTTGCCTGGAACCGCCAAGAAGCATTTTTAGGATTAGCTAATTTATTACCCTTTTTTGCAGTTTTTGCTGCTTTTAATGCTTTAATTAAAACTCCGGCACAACTACGACAACTTTCTTGGGTAATAGTTATTTCTTCAGTACCTGTGATAATTTTAGGTTTCGGGCAAATATTTTTGGGTTGGTCTGGTTTCCTAAGTTTACAAATTATTTTGGGTTGGATACTTGCACCACAGGGCAACCCTCCAGGGAGAATGGCTTCAGTATTTATGTATGCTAATATTTTAGCAATTTATCTGACAATTGTATTTATTTTAGGCTTGGGTTTATGGATTGAAAAATGGAAAAATTTCCAGGAATTTTATCAAGTTCAAACTACTACAACTCATACACCATTGGTAGGGGTGAACGGCCGTTCACCCCTACAATATAAATTGTTTATGGCTAATTTCTGTTTTGTCAGAAATTTAGGTCGCAATATTTTTCAGAGCAAGTCTGGTCAAAAGTTTGTTTTTTTAACCGTTTTAATAATTGCTAATATGGTTGCTTTAATTTTGACTCATTCACGCAATGCTTGGCTATTAGTTGTACTTGCAGGTCTAGTTTATGCTATTTATCTGGGTTGGAATTGGTTGGTAGCATTGGTAATGACGGCAGTGGCAACTGTCTTCGGAGCTGCTTTTGCTCCTGTACCTTTGAATAAATGGTTACGAGTTATTGTTCCGGAATACTTTTGGGCACGACTCACAGATCGGAATTTTGACAGACCTATAGCCATTTTACGAAGCACCCAATGGCAGTTTGCTGGGAATATGACTAGGGAAAAGCCTTTATTCGGTTGGGGGCTGCGGAATTTTACTCCTCTGTATGAAGCACAGATGCAAACATGGCTCGGTCATCCTCATAATTTGTTTTTGATGTTGACGGCGGAAACTGGTATTCCTGCTGCTTTGTTTTTCTTTGGTTGGGTGGGTTGGATATTGGGGAGGGGAGTTTTGTTATTTGTTAATTGGTCTGATGTTAATTCTAGGGGAGACCGTTTAATCTTTTTTAGTTATTTGGTGGCTTTTGCTGCTTGCACTATTTTTAATATGTTTGATGTGAGTTTGTTTGATTTACGAGTTAATACTATTGGATGGTTGCTTTTGGCGGCAATTTGTGGAAATCAGGAGTCAGGTAGGGGAGTGGGGGAGTAGGGGAGTAGGGGAGTAGGGGAGTGGGGGAGTGGGGAAGACTTGATAAACTTTCTAAACCCTAATCTATTTAAAGGGAGGTAATTATTAATTATTAATTATTGAAAAACCCTAATCCCTGGTCTACTGAAATGAAAACCTCTGTAATAACTCATAGGAGCCAAATTGTAGTGGACTGTTTCATCTTAAATGGTGCAATAGGAAATCTACTAGAGATTGCTTTCCTAACGGAATGCTCCGCAAACACTATCGTTTGCTATCGCAAAGCTTCGCTAACGCAATGACAATTCTAACTCACTATTTTAGCTGAAACGGTCCATTAGGGTGCGTTAGACGGCTTAAATTCAGACTATGAAAGGGATTTAGCAATCTGTCGTAACGCACCATCATTGCGTATCGATCCACTACTCAACGGTGCGTTACGGCGACACGCCACTGTTGACTGCAAGCTGGGTAGTTTAACGCATTTTTGTTATGCAATGTCTCTATGGTTAAACCCGCCCCTACGCAAACAAAATTCAACGCACATAAGAAGCACCATTAATATCAATAGTTGCTCCTGTGGTATGAGGTGATAAACCAGAAGCTAAAAAAGCTACCACATTAGCAACATCTTCCGGTGTTGCCAACTTACCCAAAGGAATATCGCGGGTAGCAAATTCTTCCCCTACTTCTTCCAGATAACTTTCTACTCTCTCAGTGCGAACAAACCCAGGGGCAACGGCATAAGCTAAAATATTATCTTTGGCAAAACCACGAGCAATAGTACGAGTCAGAGAAATAACACCACCTTTACTAGCAGCATAGTGAATATGTTCGGAGTCGTCTCCCCGAAAAGCAGCACGACTGGCAATATTAATAATAGTACCACAGTTACGAGTCTGAAAATGACGAATTGCTTCTCGACATAGATCGGCAACTGCCACTAAATTTACTTGCAAAGTTTGTTGCCAAGCATTATTCCAAACATCTATTTCATCATCTACACTAGCACCGATAAAAACACCAGCATTATTCACCAAAATATCAATATGATTTTTCCAGGCGATCGCCTCTTGCCACAATTTCACAGCAGCATTTTTCTCAGCTAAGTCTACTTTTAATAAATAACATTTATCTTGACCAATTTTTTCAGCTATACCTTTTGCTGCTTCCTGTTTATGATAGTAATGTAAAATAACATTAGCTCCAGCTTTTGCCAGAGTTTGTACTGTAGCAGCACCAATACCACTAGATGCACCTGTAATTAAAATAACTTTTCCACTTAAATTTATCATTTTTTTCTTTAGGGAGTAGGGAGTAGGGAGTAGGGGAGTAGGGGAGTGAGGGAGTAGGGTACGGACGTTGCATGCAACGTCCGTACAGGAGTCCGTACAGAAGTAGGGGGGTTAGGTTTTTTCACCCACATTTTCAAGCTAGACACCCTACTAATTTCTACCTAAATTATCTGTTAATCTTATATATTTATCAAATTATTTATATCTAATTTTTAAATAGAATATCAGCAAACAAAACATAGATAAAACACATAAACTTTTCCAAACAAATAACCACCAAGGATGCCACCAAGCTCCAGTTTGTACTTCTACAATGTCAGATAAACCAAATAATAAAAATGTGAATGTTGCGACTATTCTATGTAATCTTACTAACTCACGATTTTTAATCGCAGATATAGCAAAAGCACCTGCAAAAATAAACCAAATTCCTGCTTCAATATAGTTACCTTTCCTATAGACTGTTTCTAATATTTCTGCTTGTTGAACAGGGTCACTATTTTGCAGTATTAACCATAATCCTATAAATATTACTCCTAAAAAAATTAATAAAAGACATAATCTAATAATTACATTTTTATTCATCAATTTTCTCTAGTCAAAATAGTAAACAAAGGGAGTTTTATAGCACTACGCAAATAGGTTAGGACATTTTCAAATCCTGTTTGCGCAGCATTCCGTAGGAAAACCCTTTTACAGGCTTCTGTTCCCTGTTCCCTCTCTTGGTGCGCGTTCCCTCTCTTGGTCAGCATTCCGCAAGCGAGCTGTCGGCGGCGCGGGGTCTGACCGCTTGCGTCTTACGCCGACGCGGGGTCGCACCGCTGTTCCCTATTCCCTAGCGCTACGCGCTATATCAAAATTAAATTGTGCTAGTGTTTAGATAATTGGCAAAAGTTATTGTAAGTATTCAACAGTCAGGTATTAGCCATTAATTAATTGCCTTTTATAATAAGAATTAGTGTTGATATTTTTCAGGAAAAGTAAGCCTTCAGCTATCAACTATTAGTTATGAGTTGTTAGCTCAATTAAAATACTTTGTATGAAATGTATATTTGAGAAAAAAAGAATTTCTGACCTAAAAAATGGTATTAAAGCCATTAATTCTGACTCCTGACTCCTAACTTCTAAGAGACTGATAGCTGACTGCTGAATGCTAAATGCTTACTTAATGTTTCTGAAACCTAATTCCTACAAAAACATCGTAAAGAAAACTCCAAAAGTTTTTTCCTTCCAATAATCCTAAAGATTGGGGAGAACCTTTAGAATCTAAAAGTGGTTTCATAACTTCATAAGCAGGTTTGTAATTATACCAAGGAATAGAAGGCCACAAATGGTGAATTAAGTGGTAGTTCTGCCCACCAATTAGGATATTGAGAATGGCACTGGGATAAACTCTAGCATTGAGCCAGCGATCGCGTTCTTGAAAAGGACGGTGAGGTAAATAGTCAAAAAATAACCCTAAAGCTATACCTACTACTAAAGCAGGGGAAAACCAGAAATTTAAAATATAGCCGATAAACCCGTAATATATAGATACGCCTACAATGATAAAGACCACCAAACGGCTGAAAAACCATTCCCATAGCTCAAACTTTCGCCAAAGTCGTCTTTTAAAAAAGAAGATTTCATGGTAGAAAAAGCGAGCTGCAATTAGCCACAGAGGGCCACCAGTAGAAACAAAATGATCTGGGTCATTTTCTGGATCGTTGACGTGGGCATGATGCTGTAGATGTACTCGTGTAAATACTGGGAAAGCAAAACCTAAAAGTAGAGCGCTGCCATGACCTAAAATAGCATTAACTAAGCGGTCTTTATGGGCTGAATTATGGGACGCATCGTGAATGACTGTTCCTGCTATATGTAAGGCTACTACATTCATTAAAAAGCAGCACCAACCGGGAAAGTGCCAGTAAAAGTAACCACAAGTTGATAAAACAACTATTCCTAAAGAACTCAAAAACATGAGTAAATTAGTATTTAAGCCTCCAGAAGGGCCAAGTAACTCTCTTGGGACTGTTGTTTTCAGTCCTGCCTCTAACATTGTTATTTGCATTCCTTAATATTAGTTAACATTTATTTTAGTAGCATAAGATACATACAACTTTTTGTAAAGATATATGAAACAATATTAAGTAAATAGGATAATTAGCATTTTTGTCAAGGGAGAAAATAAAAAAAAGTTAAGGGTGATCCCCATAGCTTCCATCAAGATCCCAAGACTTAATTAGATTAAATAAGGCTTTTTGTTTACTTAATAATATTAAAAGTAAAAAAGTAATCCTTAATAGTTCAACTAAAATCTATTGATTATGCTAGTCTAAGATATCAATCTTAAACTATGAGCATAATAACTAATAAACTAGATACAAACAGATAAAAATGTAACTTTGTCCAGAAGTTAATCAACTATTTTTAATTTAAACTCCTCCTGACTGGTCGAGGTCTTATTAAATAAATCTAAATTTTTGTTTTTCAAATAAGTGTTTCTAGCCTAATTACTATATATAAATAATTAAAAATCAAGATATTTATCCTACCTAATCTACTAACACTCTAAACTCATGGAAATACAAAATAGTCTGCGTCGAACCAAAATAGTAGCCACCATTGGCCCAGCAACTACTAAGCCTGATGTACTTCGGGAACTAATCAAAGCTGGCGCTACAACCCTACGACTCAACTTTTCTCACGGAACCCATGAGGATCATCAACGTAGCGTTCGCCTCATCCGACAAACCTCTTTTGAGCTAAATCAACCAGTAGCCATTCTCCAAGACCTTCAAGGACCAAAAATTAGATTAGGAAAATTTGAAACAGGTTCCATATCTTTAGAGCGTGGAGACCTGTTTATTTTGACCAGTAAATTGATGCCAGGAACTCAAGAAATGTCCTCTGTAACTTATCAACCTCTCGCAGATGAAGTACCAGAAGGAGCAAAAATTCTCCTTGATGATGGCAAAGTAGAAATGTTGGTGGAGAAAGTAGATAAAGCAGAGAAACAATTACATTGTCGGGTTGTTGTGGGTGGTACTCTTTCTAATAATAAAGGTGTCAATTTTCCAGGGGTTTATCTATCAATTAAAGCACTGACAGACAAAGACAGAAAAGACTTAATGTTTGGTCTTGACCAAGGGGTAGACTGGGTAGCACTAAGTTTTGTCCGTAACCCCCAAGATGTTTTAGAAATTAAACAACTAATTGCTAATGCTGGAAAAAAGGTTCCTGTAATTGCCAAAATAGAAAAACACGAAGCGATCGAACAAATGGAAGAAATTTTGGCTTTGTGTAATGGAGTGATGGTTGCTCGTGGTGACTTGGGGGTAGAGCTACCAGCAGAGGATGTACCTCTATTGCAAAAACGACTAATTTCTACTTCTAACCGGATGGGAATTCCTGTAATTACTGCGACCCAAATGTTAGATAGTATGGTGAATAACCCCCGCGCTACTCGTGCCGAAATTTCTGACGTGGCAAATGCAATTATTGATGGTACAGATGCAGTCATGTTATCGAATGAGACAGCAGTAGGTAACTATCCAGTAGAAGCTGTTGCCACAATGGCAACCATTGCCAAACGCATTGAACAGGAAGTTATCACTTGCAATGTTTCGAGTATGAATGATACAGGTCATTCTATCCCCAATGCAATTAGTCAAGCTGTTGCTCAAATTGCCCAACAGTTAGATGCAGCAGCTATTATGAGTCTGACAAAAACAGGCGCAACTTCACGAAATGTATCTAAGTTTCGACCAAGAACTCCTATTTTAGCAGTGACTCCCCATGTGGATGTGGCGCGACAGTTACAACTTGTGTGGGGAGTAAGACCACTACTGGTGTTAGATTTAGCTTCAGCGGGTCAGACTTTCCAATCAGCAGTTAATGTCGCTCAGGAAAAGGGGTTATTGGTTGACGGAGATTTAGTTGTGATGACTGCGGGTACTTTACAAGGTGTCGCAGGTTCAACAGATTTAATTAAAGTTGAGGTAGTAACTGCTGTTTTGGGTCAAGGTACTGGAGTTGGTCAGGGTTCTGTGAGCGGCCGCGCTCGTGTTGCTCGCAGTGCAACGGAGGTTCGAGATTTTAACCCAGGAGAAATTTTGGTGGTTAATCAGACAAATGCTGAGTTTGTGGAGGCAATGCGAAAAGCTTCTGGAGTGGTGACGGAAGAGGATAGTGTTACAAGTCATGCTGCAATTATTGGTTTACGTTTGGGGTTGCCAGTGATCGTGGGAGTCAAGAATGCTACCAATGTCGTGCGGGATGGAACAATTTTAACGTTGGATACTCAAAGAGGTGTGGTTTACTCCGGAGCTAGTCGAAAGTAGGAGGTTAGTTTCAGTTATCAGTTGTCAATGACTTTAAGAATTGGCAGGGTTTTGTTGCATGAAAGTAGCGATAGAGCATCCATTCCGCAGCTATATCGCTCTTTTTCACGATTATTGATGTTCTATTTATCTATTGTACAATAGTTATTGCTCTGCTGAGAAAGCGTTTCGGCTGTCGCCGAAATGTTTGCGGAGCATTCCGTCAGGAAAAGGCGGAGCCTAGCAGCAGCTATATCGCTCTCTTTCGTGATTATTGATGTTCTATTCATCTATTGTACAATAGTTATGGCTGGCAAATTAAACCTCAAAGCTTTAATTTGCAAAAGTTTCAGCCTTTTCCTACATCAACATTGATGTTCTATTCATCTATTGTACAATAGTTACAGCAGTTTCCGCACGTTATTATTGTACATATGCACAAGCAAGTGCGGCAGCTATATACTTTCATGCAACAAAGCCATTGGTAGTGAAAAACCAGAACTTCCGAAAAGCTTGACATAAGCCAATGTAGTTTATTCAACCTGCCCTACGCTCGTTACGTTTATTTATACTCACCTACTTAGGGCTTGCTGATTAAATATCACAGCATTGACGAATAAAGGTTTGAGCAATTTTAGGTCTGGAAAAAGTAGCAGCTTTTTGGTTGATAAAGCCGAAAAAGTGAGCATTTTGGGTAGATTATGGCAGAAAAATTACTCTTACTATTCTTCCTCCTGCCTCCTCTATAATTCCCATTCCTCCTGACTCCTGACTCCTGACTCCTGACTCCTACCCTCATCCATAAGACTTTTTCACCAAACCCTACTTAGTGTTTGCGGTGAATCTTTATAATTCATATCTAGATTATTTAATACCAATTACCATGCATTAATGCTATACTTCGGCTTGACTTCAACAGTCAAGTAGTTACTAAGATTCAAAGTCTGTTTTTGACAATTATTAGGAGCTTTAGTATAGATTACCACTACTTTTTCTCTCCCCTCACCTCCCACACTCCCGTACGGACGCCCTTATGCAACGTCCCTCCTCCACCCAATCAAATATAGCAAGATTTTTGAGAAATGGTATCACGCCTTCTAATATAGCTATTGACAATTACAAACGCAGTCACTATAATAGAATATGATTTTTATCAACACAAGGGGAGGACATCACCTCTGTCACGCGCAGCGGTAATGGTTTCCCAGACTGAAGAAGCTCGCGTTTTCGCGGAGCGCACAATGTCGGGAATACGTCAAATTATGGAAAGTCAATTATCTGGAAGTTGGCAAGACTGGGTAGGAGTAGCGGGTTATGTTTTATTTGCTGGTTTTATTGTTTGGCGCGTCCTGACAATGCCAGCCAAGTAATCAAAAATATAACATAACTTACCGACTTATAGCGGTTTTCAGAAAGATGAAATGCACCTTGAATAACAAAAACCCTTGTAGGGACGTTCCATGGAACGTCCCTACTGTGGTCTACCCAAGTGAAAACTGCCATAATTCGGTATAAAAAAAATGTACCATCTGAGCGCCATTGCCAAATATTTCTAGATATCCCCATCTCCCCAAACTCCCCAAACTTCCCACCCTCCCCAAACTTCCCACACTCTTGATCTAATTACATATTATTCGAGGTTTTGCATGACTCGTCTGCTTTCGCTAATATCAATATCAACTCCTAACACTTCAACAATTTTCCCTGTTGAACTGCGCTTAAATACTACCTCTCTGCTAAAAAACCAAACACATTGCTGATTTTTATGACATAGGCGATACTCTATCTCTATTGTTTCCTGCTCTGCTAGATTTGGAAAATTGTGATAGTGGTTTTGTATCCGTTCCACATCATCCGGATGAATTAGGGTAGATATAATATTTGCTCCGAGTTCGATAATTTCATCTGGAGTATAACCAAGTAGTTGTGTGACAGAACCATTAATATAAGTAATAGACTGCTCTTCTAAATTAAAAATCCTGATAATTCCCGGATGAGAATCTGTAATTCGTTGGATAAATCTTTGGCTTGCCAATAATTTTTGTTGAGTTTGCTGTAGTTGAGTAATATCTGTAATTATCCCACCAATTGCTTGCTTGTCATTTTCTAGCTCTACAGGATAATAAGTCCCCAACCACCAACCTTCACTGTCAGGATCGTTACTATAAGGAATATTGACTTGGATATTTCTCAGAACTTCACCTGTTTCCAATACCTGACGCCAGAGGGGAGTTAAGCTATTTGTGAATTCTGGTAGAATTTCTGAGATATTCCTACCTAAATATTCTGCTCTTGGTAAATTGTTAATATCAGCTAAAGCTGGATTAAACCGTAAAATTTTGAACTTTTGGTCTAGTACAAACAAACCCATAGGACTAGATTCATACAAGGTTTCCAGCAAATTATTAATGGTTGTAAGTTGATTCTGGGTTTGTTGTAGTTGGTGAATATCTATCAAAACTATCACTAAGCCATCAGATTCACCATTTTCCCGTAGATAGGGATGAACACGCATAAGTATATGATGTCCGGTAGTAGATAAAGTTACTTCTTTTTCTATTGGTTGTTGAGTTTGGATAACCTGTTCTAGAATTTCCATTAAATCTGGGCAGTCTAGGTTGTGAGTAAAATGAGATAAAGGACGATCAATATCGCTGTTTCTAATATTAATAGCTTGGGTAGTAACTGGGGTAAATAGACGAATTTTGAGATTTTGGTCGAGGAAAACTACACCAATATCTATACTGCGGAACAAATTATCTAGATCGTCGCCCATCCGAGTTAGCTCTTCAATTTTTGCCTGATACTGGGCATTCATTGTAAATATTTCTTCGTTTGTTGACTGTAATTCTTCATTTGTACTTTGAAGCTCTTCGTTGGCAGCCATTAAGTCTTCGTTAGTGACTTGTTGTTCTTCATTAATAGTTCCTAACTCTTCAACTGCTGCTTGCAAATTGTCTCTGGTTTGTTGGAGTTCATATTCTAGTTCTATGATTTGCTCTGCAAGTTCAGCTCCTACTCCTGGGAACTTGTTTGGATGATCATTATTTTCCAAAGCTACTTGTGATGGCTTTTCTACTTCCATAACTTCCATAAATATAATAAAATATTTATCAATCGTAGAACTCTGTTGCGTGTAGCCAACTCGCAGAGTAATACTTTCTACTTCATTATTTCGGTGAAGCCTAATTCCGCTATACAAAACTGTCTGTAGCTCCCGCTTAATACGGTGCAGTGCTGTACTTATCGGTAGCCTTAGTTCTGCTGGAACAACATCAGAGATGTCTAAATTGATCGGCCCTATGGGAATTGTGAGTAAATTAGCACTATTGTAGAAAACGTTGATCAAGCGGTTATCTTGATTCACTAACACACAACTAATTTTCCGCTCCCCAAAGCCAAATTCAAATACGTTTGCTAATACTACATCTAATCTGGATCTACTAATTCTCTGAGGTTTATAAGGATTGAATATAGGTAATGTAACTGGTGCCCTTGTCGTCAAAGCAGTTGATGCTAGTTTGACATCTCGTCGCTTGCGATAAAGTTTCCAATGGGAGTTGATAGTAACAAATTCTGATTGTAATTCTTTAACCGTTTCCGTATTACCTAAAAACATAATTCCTGGCATTGATAGAGAAAAATGCAGTAAGCGCAAAACTTGTTGTTGTAATCTTGGCTGCATATAAATCAGTACATTACGGCACAAAACTATGCTCATATTAGAAAAGCCTGGATTTTTGGTGAGGTCGTGGGGAGCAAATATCACCATTTCCCTGAGCGATCGCTTGACTTGATAATGACCAGTCTCATAGTTAAAATATTCTTCTAGGCGTTCTGGGGATATGTGGTTGACAATAGTTCCTGGATAAATGCCCTTAGTAGCAATTTCCAAAGCCTGAAGATTGATGTCAGTAGCGAAAATTTTCACATTTAGGAATATACCTAATTCACGCATAGTTTCATCAATTAGCATCGCCATTGAATACGCTTCTTCACCAGTAGCACAAGCAGAAACCCAAATTCGTAATTCTTTATTCTCCTCTTGAAGGTGGTTCAAGAGTTCAGGCAAAATTTCTGTCCTTAAATATTCCCAAGCATCAGGGTCTCGAAAAAATTGGGTAGTACCGATCAGTAAAGCTTGGCATAGACTCGTTTGTTCTTCTAGACAATTTTCGAGATAATTAATATAGTCTTCTACGGTATCACATTCTGATAAGCTGCAGCGATGAGTAACTCGACGACTAATAGTAGTGGTTTTGTAATGGGAAAAGTCTATGTTTTGACTTGTTTGGAGAAACTTCAATATTCTCTCCAGTTGTTGGGGATGAACTAATGGTAATTGTCGATCTTGCTTCAATAATGATGAATTTTCTGCCAACTGCAAAATGTCATCGATGAGTTGAGCGACTTCCGCAGGAGACAACATTTCATCAACTAACCCAGAGAAAATGCTACTGACACAGACACCCATAAATTGGTTTGTATCGAGAGATTGCATTAGGGCTAAACCATTAGCTTTGCCAATAGCTTCTAATCCTTCTACACCATCTTTGTTACTGTCTGAAATTAGAATACCAATAGCCCGCCACTCTAATTCTTGAGCTAGAGATGTGAAAAATTCATTGATGGGATATTCAGACTCTGAGTCTAGCTCCTGTAAAAATAGGTTGCGCCCTTCTAAATGCAGTTTTTTTCCCCATGGCACTACATAAACAACTTGAGAGTTGATAGTCATCCCATCTTCAATTGTCTGGAGTATGAAATTTTTTGTTTCTAACAGTTGGGTTATCTGATTTAATGTACTGGAAGATTCATTTATAACAATTATAAATGTAGCGTTAGGTTGGTCTGGAAGATGAGAAAAAAAATCTTCTAGTGGTTGAATATTCTCTGTAGATATTCCTATACCAATGATAAAAAATTGGTTTTCTGTTGTTGATTCCATAGTTTTGATTTTGTTTAATAGTTAATAATCGATTAATAAGAGTTAAATAAATTTTTGGCTATAAATAAATTTTAGGTATTAGGCATTATATATTTCCAGAAAATAAACAAGGCTTTTATTTAACCATTGAATTAGGAAATATAGCAATTCCCAAAAAGAGTGAGGTACAAAATTCGTTGGTTTGAGCAAGTAGGGTAGTAAGGGAGTAGGGGAGTAGGGGAGTAGGGGAGTAGGGGAGTAAGGGAGTAGTAATTCGGGTTCGGTGGGAATAGAAAATAAGAAAAACAACTGTACCTCAGTAACTTGAGAAACGCTATAAATAGATTTTTAAAAGTCACTAACTAAATAGTTGTTCATACTTTTATCCTAAAAATATGTTACCGAAATAATTAATAATTAAACAATTAAATAATTAGATAATTCACGCCTTGAAGCCTCCCCTTTCAAGGGGAAAAAAATAAATCTTTTCCTTATTCGTCAATCCTCTCCCTAAAAGGGAGAGGTAATTATCAATTATCAATTATCAATTATCAATTAATGAACTTGTACCTCGTTAATTTTGACTATTACCTCCTCCAGCCAAAAATATATATCCAAAAAAATATATCTTTATTTGGAGATGTCTATGTCTATACTGATTGATATAGTCACCACTTCTTTGATCCCTATTTACTAGACAACTTATAAGTTTAGCATTTTTTATTTAGCGGAGTATAAATGATATTGTCCTTAATCTTGATAAATATTTGTTATAGATTCTACAAAATACTACAAATTCCTATTTCCTGTTCTCAAGAAATCAAATTTTGTGATACAAATTTGATAAATATTTGCTACAAAATGCTTATTTTCTGTTCCCAAAAAATACAATTTTCTAAGACTAATCTTCTAAATATTTGCTACAACTACGAACTATCCTAGACAGATACTCAGTTTTTATACCAATGATAAACTTTCTAGTATAGCAATCCTCCGCATATTCGTGGCAAAAATATTACCGAAAAATAAAGGTATAAAGCCTCTCCTTTCAAAGAGAAACAAGCGGTCGTTTGCGGAGCATTCCGTTAGGATGGGATGGCGAACGGTCTCCCGCTCTTGCAGAGCCACTCCGTTTTATATGTCGGCGACAGCCGTTAACGTTTGCGAAGCATTCCGGAACGGAAAGTTGTGCGCTAGCTAAACGCCATATCCAATCGACCAAGAGAGAAAAAATTTTTCCTTTTATTCAATCCTATCCGTTTTAGGGAGAGGTAATTATCAATTATCCATTATTGAATGCTTTTTATACCAATTCCCAAAAGTAATGCTATACTTAGGTAACACTTCAGCTATTAATTAATTAATACAGACTAAATACTTTGTTGCTAATTTGAGGTAATTTAAAGTTAATTATTCTTGTTTTTACTTCTCCGTACGGACGTTGCATGCAACGTCCGTACACTCCCCTGCTCAAGTAAATATAGAAAAGTTTTTGAGAAATGGTATTAGGGAACAAGGAACAGGTGGAAGTTTCAAATTTTTTATTTACTTTTTAATTACCCGCAAACTATTTAGGATTGCTATATTTACCGAATAATTAATAATTATTAATTAAATAATTCAGCTTTATTAGCCTCCCCTTTCAAGGGTAAAAGCAGTCGTTATCCAATCGACCAAGAGAAGAGAATTTAGAAACATTTGCTATTGGATGAAGATGAATTTTTTTTATACCGAATTATATTATGTCCGCTGGTATGGTTTGTGTAAAAGTTGAGGAAATATTTACCGAATAATTAATTATTAATTATTAATTATTAATTAAATAATTGTGGTTTAAAGCCTCCCCTTGGATAGGGGAAAAAAGCGGTCGTTTGCGGAGCATTCCGTTAGGATGGGATGGCGAGGTCTCCTCGCCATATCCAATCGACCAAGAGAAGAAATGATATTTCCCAATCTTCAATCCTCTCTGTTTTAACCAGAGGTAATTATCAATTATCCATTATCAATTATCAATTAATGAACGAATAATTAAGGTTTAAAGCCAACTAGATCAAGAGAAACAATGAATTTATTTTCCTTTTATTCAATCCTATCCGTTTTAGGGAGAGGTAATTATCAATTATCAATTATCAATTATTGAACTTATGTAAGGTTTTTCCTTTTCTTCTTCCTTCTCTCCTAACCGATGCTACCGGACATGATATTAAGCAGATTTGATATTATATCATGTCCGTTGGTATCGGAGCGTGTAAAAGTTGGGGAAAGAGCTAGCATTAGTAAGGTTTTTCCTTCTTCCTTCTTCTTTCTTCCTTCTTCTTTCTTCCTTCTTCCTTCTTCCTTCTTCCTTCTTCCTTCTTCCTTCTTCCTTACCTTCCCTATACAAGACCGATGCTACCGGACATGATATTAAATATCACTTTTGACTTTTGACTTTTAACTTTTGACTTCCGTGAAGTGAAACAGTATGAGAATGTTGCATAATTAAACTGACTTAAATTCAATTTTAACTACTCCAAGGAGACAAAAAATGGAAGCTCAACAATATGAATTCGATCAATCTCAAAACGAACTAATTCTCGACTTATCCAATAAAATGCGCTTTGTCAGTTACTTTCTAATTGCTGGAGGAATTCTTTCTGGAATCATTGGTTTATTGAGTTTAAATGCAGGTGTTGTCATTCCAGCAGTTGTTGATATACTTATTGGTGTTTGGACTTTAAAAGCTGCTTCTTCTTTTAAACTTATTGTTGATACTGAAGGAAATGATATTGTTAACCTCATGGGAGCATTAGGCGAACTCCGAAAATTATACCGACTACAATATTGGTTATTAATTATTACCTTAGTTTTTCTAGCGATCGCTCTTGTTATAGGTATTGTTGCAGTTATTGTAGCATCTAGCAGATAGGTTAGGATATTTATCAATGCTTAAACTGGCAATGGAAGTGTTATCAGAAACCGGGTTTATGGGAGAGAGATTTCAGCAAGCGTAGGGCACTTCATATAAACCCGGTTTCTCGTTTCTCTGCTTTATTTATACCGACACTGCCGGGTTTGATATAATATCATGTCCGGTTGAATAGTTAGAATTAAAGCTCGTATAATTGCTCTAGCCCTTGAAATATCTACCTTCGGGCTAAACCCCAACTACAAACAAAAGCTTTTTTTATCACTAATTATTCGGACATGATATGACTTATGACTTCAGCTAAAAAAATCCCCTGCTATAAAAATCTATAGCAGGGGAAACAATATTAATTCAAACGGAATGCTCCGCAAACAGCTATTAGCCTTTAGAGGTAGGTTTTAAATCATCTTCTAAACATTTACTGCTGAGTGCTGAGTGCTGAGTGCTGATTGCTAATTGTTAACTGCGATCTGTTACAGCTACTGGTTCAAAACTAGGTACAACCAAATCCTCATTCTGCTTAGTCAACTGATTATACAACCTTTCAGTATTCGGGAAGTTAGCAGCAGGAAGAGTTGGGAAACGACGATAAGGAACAGTATCCTCACCAAACATCTCACTGTATTCAACACTATTTACCATAGCGCCGATAAAACCCTTAATACCTGAAGTCGCTAAAATCTGATTATACTTCCGAATCTCAACTTGATTGAGAGGAGCGCGACCTAAGAAATGCTTAGTACCAAGTTCAATCACCTTAGTATTAGGATAAGGTGTGTAGAACTCCTTAATATAAAGTTGAGAACAACCTAATCCCTCAATGAACTCCTTGAGATTAATTTCATTATTCCCTAACTTACTTTCCAGAGAAGAGAACTCAGTCCTAACTATATAAGCATCGATATCCCGCTCAAAAATCTGACGGTAAGCAGCAGCAATAACCAACTTCAACTGTTGCACATCTTGGGTACTTGTTAACTTAAATACCTTAGACTGCTCCCGTTGCTTGTTAACACCTTGGATAACTCTGACCTCAACATCAGGTTCGCTGCGAACTTCCCCAGGAGTTCCCAACTCAACAAATCTTGGTGTTGTTTCTGTCTCAACTTGCAGATTTTTGTCACCAATACTGCCTACCCTTGTATTTCGTAAAGATAAACCAGCAGGAGTTAAGTAGCGTTCGTAAGGAATAGTATCTTCCCCAAAAGCTTCGTTATATTCTTTACCATCAATAATGGCATCAACCAGAGCATAGAAACCCTTCTTCGCACAAATATCAAAGTAAGAATTAATTTCCTTACGACCATAAGTCGGACGACCTAACAACCGCCGATGAATATACTCAACCGCCTTACATACATACAAGGAAGTCCAATACATATTTCTGAAAGTGTCAGACTTCGCCAGAGCGCGAATAAACTCCCGAAGAGTGATATCACCATTTTCCAGTCTGTTCTCAGCACTTTTCAGACGTTGACCATCGTAAACATCCCGACCAAATACCTGACGATAAGCAGCAGCGATAATCTTTTGAGTAGAAACTTCAGAATACTTAATGCTAGCACCGTTACTACCACCAGAGTTACTGAAACCACTACTAACATAACCACTAGGTAGTTGATCCAACTTGAAAACCTTCGGACCAAGAGAACCAGGATTTTGAGCTACTGCACCAGGGTTACTAATTTGGTTATCAATACCAGCGCCCTGACGAATTAAAATCCGACGAGTATCTTTACCGAAAGGTGCAGGACGATTTTTGGGGTTGCGAGTTTCTTTCGGGAATATTGCCCCAAACTGAATTTCTAATGGGTCGTTACCAGTACCATAAACGTGCTGATCTGGCAATGGTTGATTATAGTCAGCAAATAGAGTAACAAACTGAGGTACCTTCCGGAAAGGGGCACTGTAGTTAAATAAGTCAAGTTGTACTCCCCAGTTCCGACATTCCTGAGCCTCTTGACCTAAACCACGCAAATATGGTACTGTCTCTTCCCCAAAATAATCAGAGTATTCTTGAGAGTCCACCATAGCATCTACTAAAGCGGACAAACCACCTTTAGTAACAATGTCAAAATATTTTCTAAACTCTTCTGGTGAACTTAAACCACGGCCCAAGAAGTGACGAGTAGCCAGTTCCACTACACGGCTATTAACAAATCCTTCATAGAACTCTTTCCGGTAAAGAGGAGATTTGCCCAAACGACGAATAAACTCCTTCATAGAGATTTCGCAGTTTTTGGCCTGAGATTCCAGGTAGGAAATATTCAAGCGATAAGCTCTGGTAATGTCCCGTTCAAATACCTGGCGATAAGCTGCTTTAATGACATCCTGTTTTTCAAAGTTAGACAAACCAGGCTTCATTACAAACTTTTGTCGCCTTTCCGCAGCATTGAAGTAAATTTGTGGTAATTCTAGACCTTGCTGATCTGAACTCTGACCCTGGCGTTGCTTATTAGAAGGTGTTGCCCCACGAAACTCCGTTAAAAGTACATCAAAGTATTGGGCAACGATGTCCTTAGCTTCCTGGTCTTGAAAATATCTAATCGAAGCTTGTCGCATCTGTTGGATAGCCACAATAGTAGCTGCACTAGAACAAGCATTCTCAATAATTTCTCTTAAACCACGAACGTTCACTGAAATAATGTTAGGGTCTCCGGCCACAATAGCATAAGTAATGTACCGTAAGAACCAGGATAAGTCCCGCAAAGATTTAGTCATATTAGCGGGGCCATACTTAGACACAGGAATTGGTCGGAAACCAGCAGGTATGGGGCCAGCACTACTTCCACCTATATTAGTAAACAGGTTGCGTAAACCTTGAAGTGGGTTACTTCCACCCTTTTTCTCCACATAAGTAACAGTACCCAGTTTCATACCTTCAGAAACTGAAGTTGTTGTCGCAGCAACAGCACTCATGGCCATTGGTGTTTCATCAGGCTTTTCCAAGAAAGCCATAGGAGAACCACCAGTAAAAATAGTATTGGCGGCAACAGAAACAATTCTTTCTGAATTATTGGTCAATATTTGAGCAATTTCTAAACGTTTGGCTCCCGAACTAAAAAATGTTGCCAGTTCGTCTAGTTCACCTTTTCCTAGAAAGCGGTCTTGTTGTTCCGCTTGAGAAATAGTTGATGCTGGTACAGTTTGATATAGTTGCGGACGTGCAACTGAACTTCCACCACTTGCTTTGACAGTCATTCTATTTTTGTCGCTCCCTATTTGAAGTTTTTACAGCTTCTATTCAGACTGTTTAATTTGAATTTTTATGATATTTCCAACAGGCTTTCCTTTGAGGAAAAGCACAGTTTTCTTAAGGTAAGCCTGAAGATATTTTCTGCCATCAAAGCTGATATTAAAACCAAATCAATAATTGATCATTTTTTTTGTTTTAATACTTTGACAGAAAACTTGATTTGTACTCCAGCTTCTGTACTATTCCAGAGTTAATGGGTGATTTAGGGGGTTTTATGTACCTAAATAAGGTTTATGTGTTTCCCACATTCCCCTTTAAACAACACCATATTTGTTTAAGTTCTACAGTTAAAATACTGTAGGTTAAAATCAATTTTTTGATTTCGATATTAGCATCAGAAACTTAGACCTTGTTTGGGTAAGTATTATGCTAGAGTTGAGTTTTATATTTAGGTATTGCTTCCCCCAAAATGCCTCATTTATTAGTATCATTGTTTTACTATTAAACTTTGGTTTTTGTAACAGTAATTCGATCTAAATATTGACGCTAAAGAAAGTAGGTATTTTGGCTATTTTTACTTTCTAGCTTTTATCGATCTGTTTCAAGGTAAAATGTTTTGGGCTAACTACCTGCTTTTGTTAAAAAACCTTACAGAATTTTATTTTATAGATTTATGGTCATTTATCTTAGAAAAAATAATAAATTTTGTTAAGTAATTGTTGATAATTGGGAGACTAGGCCATTTCAGTTATCACTTAACAGTACCTCTGGCTGTTAGCTCCGCATGACCTAGGAAAGCTAAAGGCTGGAAATACTGAAGTTGATTTTCTCTTGGTCGATTAGATATGGCGTTTAGCTCGCGCACAACTTTCCTGACGGAATACTCTGCAAACGACCGCTTTTTCATTCCCTTAATAAGGTCAGGCTATTGATATTTTTTGGTCAAATCTTGCTCAACTAATTCTTTTAGTTTTTAACTTTTGTGTAGTAACACTAAGTTTTCCCCATATTCTCAACAATCATCTGTATTCCCACACTCAATCTTATTTTTTTTACTCGAATATGAAAGATAAACTTGATATTAGTTCTGCCGTTGAAGGACTCTATGATACTTTTCCATTTCCTCCAGACCCTTTAGTAGATGAAGCACCTCCTGGATACAATTGGCGCTGGAGTTGGCCAGTAGCTTATAGTTTTTGCAGTGGTCAAAAACCGAAAAAACAAGATATTAGAATTTTAGATGCAGGTTGTGGTACAGGTTCTAGTACAGATTATTTGGTTCACCTCAACCCTCAAGCATCTGTAGTCGGAATAGATTTAAGTAGTGGTGCTTTACGGGTGGCAAAGGAAAGGTGTAACCGTTCGGGAGCTTCGCAAGTCGAATTTCATCATCTCAGCATATATGATGTGGGCAAATTAGAGGGAGAGTTTGACTTTATTAATTGTGTGGGGGTACTGCACCATTTACCCGATCCAATTCGAGGTATACAAAATCTAGCTTTGAAGTTAGCCCCTGGTGGAATTATGCACATCTTTGTTTATGCAGAGTTGGGGCGCTGGGAAATTAGTTTGATGCAGCAGGCGATCGCTATCCTTCAAGGTAATGAACGTGGTAACTACAAAGATGGAGTGAAAATCGGACGTCAACTTTTTGCTTCTTTACCAGAGAATAACCGTCTTGTCAAATATGAAAAGGAAAGATGGGCTTTTGAGAATCAACGAGATGAGTGCTTTGCAGATATGTATGTCCATCCCCAGGAGATTGACTATAATATTGATACCCTTTTTGAATTAATACAAGCATCTGGTTTAGAGTTTCTCGGATTTTCCAATTCGGAATATTGGGATATTAAACGACTTCTAGGAAAATTTCCTGAATTGATAGAAAGAGCAATTGACTTAAATGACCAGGAACTTTATCGTTTGATTGAGTTATTAGACCCTCAAATTAGCCATTACGAGTTTTTCTTGGGGAGACCACCTCTACAGAAGGTTGATTGGTCTAACGATCAGTTTCTCAGTGCAGCAATACCTGAATTAAGTCCTTGTATCCAGGGATGGCCGAGCGAAAATATATTTGATGGTGACTATAAATTGGTAAATTTGTCAAGGGAAGAATATGAATTTTTGCAAGCTTGTGATAATGGGACAAACAGCCAATCTCAAGTAACAGTAGGAGAAATACTAACAAATGTGCCAGTAGGACTAGAAACTGTGCGATCGCTTCAATCCAAACTTTTAATTTTACTCACTCCTAGCTAGTAGGGGGGATGGCCACTCGATCCTACATTCTTATACTGTGACTAAATTTCAGATTATCGTAGGGGTTTAGTCTCCAAACCCAAGCAGCAAGCGATTTGGAGACCAAACCCCTACAGTTTTTTCTCACAAATCATTTCATATTGCTATATCTATTAGGTATGCTTGCTCCAACATGATATGATGACTCTTGGCATATAAAAAAAGCCTACCACTTGTGATTAGTATCTAATTTTTGTGAATACATCTGATACATCACCAGAAACCATAACTGTTGAAAGTAATACTTCAGAAGTAGGTACTGTATCAGCAGAACCAGATCCTTCAATACAAGAGTATTACAAACTGCAACAGGAATTATATGTAATCACCTTGACAATTACAGGTATAATATTTATCTTTGTCTGGGTTTTTTACTCCCTAAACATAGCTCTAAATTATTTGATAGGAGCAACTACAAGTGTGGTTTACTTAAGAATGTTGGCTAAAGATGTTGAGCGTATTGGCAGAGAAAAAGGAGGTCTAAGTAAAACAAGACTAGCTATATTTGTTGGGTTGATTATAGTAGCAACCCAGTTAAAGGAGCTAAAAATTTTACCGATTTTCCTAGGATTTCTGACTTACAAAGCAGCCCTAATCATATATGTACTGCGAACATCGCTGATGCCTAATTCATAAGTATATTAAAAAAGCGGTCAGCAGTCAGCAAGATTATTTTTTGAAAGTTTAGAAGGCTATTTAAACCCATGCTAAACAATCCTACTTATTTGGAAGTAGGGTATTTTAACCGTAGGGGCGAATGGCCATTCGCCCCTACAAGCTGACATCTGTTTGCGGAGCATTCCGGAACGGAAATGCAAAAAGCTGATAGCTAGTTAATTCACACCTTGACATAAATCGGGAAGCCTGAGAACCAAAATGCTAGATGTTTTAAACACTATTAACTTTTTACCTCTGGCTGAGTTGGAAGTTGGCCAGCATTTTTACTGGGAACTAGGTAGTCTCAAAATACATGGGCAAATTTTACTCACATCTTGGTTTGTGATTGCCCTGATACTTTTGGCTGCTTTTCTAGCCTCACTCAATGTGCAGCGAATTCCTAGTGGGATGCAAAATTTCATGGAGTCTGTCCTGGAATTTATCCGCAGTCTAACAAAAGACCAGATTGGTGAAAAAGATTATCGCCCTTGGGTACCATTTGTTGGTACGTTGTTCTTGTTTATATTTGTGTCAAATTGGTCAGGAGCGTTAGTCCCTTGGAAAGTAATAGAACTACCTGCAGGAGAACTAGCTGCCCCTACAAGTGACATTAATACAACAGTGGCATTGGCACTACTGACTTCCATAGCATATTTTTATGCAGGTATCAGTAAAAAAGGCTTAGGATATTTTGCTGGTTATGCCGAACCAGTACCTTTTATGGTCCCATTTAAGATCATAGAAGATTTTACCAAGCCTCTATCCCTAAGCTTCCGTTTATTTGGTAATATCCTCGCAGATGAATTGGTAGTAGGAGTGCTAGTTCTGCTAGTACCTCTGTTTATTCCTTTACCACTGATGGTTTTGGGTCTATTCTTAAGTGCTATTCAGGCACTAATTTTTGCAACCCTAGCTGCTAACTACATCGGAGAAGCTTTAGAAGAACACGGCGAACATCACGATTAAGAGAATAAGTAGGCAGTAGAAAAAAAACTTGCTCAAAAAAAACTCAAAATCTGGTATTCTAAGCTGTTAGTGGGATAAAAAGTTACCAGATTCACTATAGATAGAAGATGGTAGAGTAAAAAGTCCCCACAAAAAGAAGAATCCAGGGTGTCAGAACCCCTGGAGATGTCAAAAGTAAAATTCAGAGTTGATGAGTGATGTGAGATAAAAGCAAGAAATTTGAACTGGTTCAGTTTCAGACTCCACTTCAATCATCACATCAATTCATCTAGAACGAGTGACCATTTTGTAGTTGATTGCACTACAGTGTAATCAATATATTTCTAATCGTCAAGTTTGTACTTTAAGTTAAACAAAGGAAAGAGAATTATTATGGATCCATTGATTGCTGCTGCTTCCGTTGTTGCTGCTGCTTTAGCTGTAGGTTTAGGTGCTATTGGTCCTGGAATTGGTCAAGGAAATGCAGCAGGTCAAGCTGTAGAAGGTATTGCTCGTCAGCCAGAAGCAGAAGGAAAAATTCGAGGCACATTACTGTTGAGCTTGGCATTTATGGAAGCTTTAACAATTTACGGTCTAGTGGTATCACTGGTGTTGCTATTTGCTAACCCATTTGCATAAAACCCCTGATTTATAGAAAGTAGGGATTTTAGATTTTTGATTTTGGAGATCGAAAATCTAAAATCTTTAAATCAAAAACTATGGGAACCACCAAAGATTAGAGAAAATGATAAATTGGACAATTTTACTAGCTGTTGAGGAAGTAGCAGAAAAGGGTGGTTTGTTTGACATCAACGCAACTCTACCCTTGATGGCAATTCAATTTCTACTTCTGGCTTTTGTCTTGGACAAAATTTTTTATAAGCCTCTGGGTAAAGCTATAGATTCTCGTGCAGATTATATTCGCGACAATCAACTACAAGCAGAAGAACGTTTGGCCAAGGCTAAACAATTAGCCGAACAATACGAGCAAGAGTTAGCAGAAAGCCGTAAAAAATCTCAGGCGGTTATTGTTGCAGCTCAAGCAGAAGCTCAGAAAATAGCAGCCACAAAAGTTGCTGAAGCTCAACAGGAAGCACAAGCAAAAAGAGAACAGGCAGCTCAAGAAATAGAGCGGGAAAAGCAAACAGCTATGGAACAGTTAGAACAACAGGTAGACTCTCTGAGTCGCCAAATTCTAGAAAAACTATTAGGACCAGAATTGGTCAGATAGCAAAATTTAGAATTCAGAATTTAACAATAATGTTCTAACCTTTGCTTCGACTGCTATAACTAAGCTCAACATCGAACAAGATAATTAAAGGCTTTTCATTAATTGATAATGGATAATGAATAATGGATAATTATTTTTGTTTAACTTTCGCTCCGCGACATGAAAAGCGTTTCGGCAGTCGCCGAAATGAATACGCAGCATTGCGGACCGAAAGCTTTGCGGAACGCTTTCCATAATTATCAATTATCAATTATTCATTGAAAAGGAGAGGCAATAAAGCCCGATTGATTAATTATCAATTATCAATTATCAATTATCAATTATCCATTGGTAATGGCTGACTATCAAAGAATATCATGTTAAATGTTTTATGGCTAGCTACAGAAGCTAGTGCAGAAGAAGGTTTTGGTCTAAACTTTGATCTTTTAGACACAAACCTGATTAATTTAGGGATTCTAATTGCAGTTCTGCTGTATTTTGCGCCAGGTTTCATTGGGAAAATTCTTAGTGAAAGACGCGCTACTATTGAACAGGCAATCAAAGAAGCAGAACAGCGTCAACAACAAGCAGCAGCAGCATTAGCAGAACAACAACAAAATTTGACCCAAGCTCAAGCAGAAGCAGAAAAAATTCTAGCAACTGCGGAAACAAGGGCGCAGGAAGTCAAAGAAAGAATTGCACTGCAGGCCGAACAAGATATTGAGCGGATGAAAGCTACTGCTAACCAAGAAATGGATACTGAAAAAGATAAGGCAATTGCTCAACTGCGCTCAATTGTGGCATCTAAAGCATTAGCACAAGTAGAATCTCGACTCAAAGAAACTTTAGATGAGAATGCCCAGCAACAATTAATAGATCGTAGCATGGGCCTACTAGGAGGTCAATTATGAGTATAATTGCTGGTGAAATTGTAGAACCCTACGCAGCAGCTCTAATGTCCTTGGCTAAATCAAAAGAGCTGACTGAGAGGTTTGCTGAAGATGTGCGTGGCCTGATTAATATCATGGATGAATCTCCAGAATTGAAGCAATTTATGGGAAATCCAGTTATTAAGCCAGAGGACAAAAAAGCAGTGGTACAACGCATGGTGGGAGAACAAGTAGATCCCTTTATGCGTAATTTTTTAATGCTGCTAATTGATAGAGGTCGGATTATTTTTCTAGAACAGATTGGAAAACAATACTTAGCATTATTGCGGGAACTGAATCAAACTGTTTTAGCAGAAGTTACCTCGACAGTAGAATTAAACGAAGACCAAAAAAATACAGTCCGCGAACGAGTCAAATCAATGACTGGTGCAAGGGAAGTAGAAATCGAAACTAAGATCGACCCAAGTCTACTGGGTGGTGTCATTATCAAAATAGGTTCTCAGATAATTGACTCTAGTTTGCAAGGCCAACTGCGTCGAATTGGCGTTAGCCTCAAGGCAGTATAGCAGGGAGCAGGGAGCAGGGAACAGGGAATAGGGAACAGGGAACAGGGAACAGGGGATAAGTTGGAAAAACATTTCTAAGATTTGTCGTCCGCATAAGTCCTAACTAATTCTTTCTTAGCTATAGCAGTCCAAAGTTAAATTATTGCTGTGACTATATTTGAGAGTTTGAGGAATTTCCCGACTGCCCTGGCAACTGCTATATAAGACTCGCTCAATTTTTGTAAAACAACTTGACAACAGAAAAAGAAAATGGTAGCAATTAGACCTGACGAAATTAGCCAAATTATTCGCGACCAAATAGAACAGTATGACCAAGACGTAAAGGTATCTAATGTTGGTACTGTTCTCCAAGTGGGTGATGGTATTGCCCGTATTTATGGGCTAGACAAAGTAATGGCCGGAGAACTGGTAGAGTTCGCAGATGGTACTATAGGTATTGCCCAAAACCTAGAAGAAGACAACGTAGGTGCGGTATTAATGGGTGAGGGCAGAGAAATCCAAGAAGGATCTGCTGTAACCGCTACAGGTAGAATTGCCCAGGTGCCAGTAGGAGATGCGTTGATTGGTCGGGTGGTTGATGGCCTCGGTCGTGCAATTGACGGTAAAGGAGATATTCAAACCACTGACAGTCGCTTGTTGGAATCTCCAGCTCCAGGAATTATCGATCGCCGTTCTGTTCACGAACCTATGCAAACAGGTATTACTGCGATTGACTCTATGATTCCTATTGGTAGAGGTCAGCGGGAATTAATCATTGGTGACAGACAAACAGGTAAAACAGCGATCGCCATCGATACTATTATTAACCAAAAAGGCGAAGATGTTGTTTGTGTATATGTAGCTATTGGTCAAAAAGCTTCTACAGTAGCTCAGGTAGTAGGTACTCTGGAAGAAAAAGGCGCACTAGATTATACAGTTGTAGTAGCTGCTAACGCTAGTGACCCTGCAACTCTGCAATACTTGGCTCCTTACACTGGTGCGACTATTGCCGAATACTTCATGTACAAAGGCAAAGCAACTCTGGTAATCTACGATGACCTTTCTAAGCAAGCTCAAGCTTATCGTCAGGTATCCTTACTATTACGTCGTCCACCAGGTCGGGAAGCATATCCAGGAGACGTATTTTATCTCCACTCTCGTCTCCTAGAAAGAGCTGCTAAACTGAGTGACAAACTCGGTGCAGGTAGTATGACTGCTCTACCAATTATTGAAACTCAAGCAGGTGACGTTTCAGCTTACATTCCTACTAACGTAATTTCTATTACTGACGGTCAAATCTTCTTATCTAGTGACCTATTCAACTCAGGTTTCCGCCCAGCAGTGAATGCTGGTGTTTCTGTATCCAGGGTGGGTTCTGCGGCTCAAACTAAAGCAATTAAAAAGGTTGCTGGTAAAATTAAGTTAGAGCTAGCTCAGTTTGCTGAATTAGAAGCATTTTCTCAGTTTGCTTCTGACCTAGATAAAGCTACTCAAAACCAATTGGCACGGGGTCAACGTTTACGGGAGATTTTGAAGCAACCTCAAAACTCACCTCGTTCACTTCCTGAACAGGTAGTAGCAATTTATTCTGGTATTAATGGTTACTTGGATGATATTCCTCTGGAGAAAGTAGCTAAGTTTATTGCTGGTTTACTAGATTACTTTAACAATAGTAAGCCTAAGTTCGGTGAAATAATTAGCACTGAAAAGGTACTTACCGATGAAGCACAAGCTCTGTTAAAAGAGGGTATCACTGAGTATAAGCAAACATTCTTGGTATCAGCTTAGTAGATTAGTTGCTCCTCGGTGATAGATAGTTAGTGGTTAGTTGTTAATGGTAAACAACAATTAACCACTATTATTAGTTAGATAAATTTACTAACTAAATGCTGAAAAAATTAGTGGCGTGACACACCTAAAATGTTGCAATAGTAGGGGCGGGTTTCCACGTTAAATTAATGAGTCTTCACATTTGATTGGATAAACCCGCCCCGAATTATCTAATACACCATTTTACCTGTGTCGGTCTACTAGATTAAATACAGAGTTTTAAGAAAGTTGAATCTAGTTGACCCACAAGAAAAAGTCAAGGCTTTTCCTTCTTCCTTCTTCCTTCTTCACTTATTCAAAAACAATGCCTAATTTAAAAGCTATTCGCGATCGCATCAAGTCGATCAAAAACACAAAAAAAATTACAGAAGCAATGCGTCTAGTGGCAGCAGCTAAAGTGCGTCGTGCCCAAGAACAAGTAATTGCTACAAGACCTTTTGCTGACCGCCTTGCCCAAGTTTTATATGGACTTGCTGAACGTTTACAGTTTGAAAGTTTAGACTTGCCTCTCCTACAACAAAGGGAAATTAAAACAGTTGGGTTATTAGTCATTTCTGGAAATCGTGGTCTGTGTGGTAGTTATAATACGAGTATTATTAAACGGGCAGAAACTAGGGCGCGTGAACTCACAGAACAAGGAATTAACTATAAATATATATTGGTAGGGCGCAAAGCAATTCAATATTTCCAACGTAGAGAAGCTCCGATTTTAAATACTTATGATAACCCTGAAAAAATCCCAACTGCTGAGAACGCTTCAGCACTTAGCGATGAAATGCTTGCTGATTTTCTCTCAGGTTCAATAGATAGAGTAGAGTTAGTTTATACTAAGTTTATCTCACTAATTAGTTCTAAACCTGTAGTTCAAACTATCTTACCTCTCGATCCTCAAGGTTTGGAAGTTCAGGATGATGAAATCTTCCGTTTGACTACTAAAGGTGGTGAGTTTGAAGTATCACGAGAAAAGGTTGCTGTACCTACTAAGAGTCTCCCCCGCGACATGATTTTTGAGCAACAGCCAACTCAAATTTTAGAAGCTCTGTTACCATTATTCTTGACTAACCAGTTATTGAGAGCGTGGCAAGAGTCATCTGCTAGTGAGTTAGCATCTCGGATGACTGCGATGAGTAATGCTAGTGATAATGCTAGTGAATTGGCTGGTACATTAACTCTTTCTTATAATAAGGCTCGGCAAGCTGCTATTACTCAAGAATTGCTTGAGGTTGTAGGTGGTGCTAATGCTCTGTAGTAATAGCGTTTCACGGAAGTCAAAAGCGAGTGTGTAATTCTGAGGTCTCCATTTCCTGCGGAAAGGCTTCGCCAACAGAATGTAAGACACACTCAAGACAGTCAAAAGTCAAAAGTAAGATTTTATCGGATCAAAATTTTGACTATACAGTAACTTCAGGAAATAATTTCACATCTAAAGTTTGAATCTATTTGTGACGTCCTTAAAGTAAATTGCTGTAACTCAGTTATCAGTTGTCAAAGAATCTTTGTCTTTGTCTGAGATAGTATTTATGTGCTAAACGACTTTTGAAAATTCTATTGTGAATACGTCTGGGATGACTCAGGCGTATTTTTTCCATTTTTTCTTATAGCAGGGAATAGGGAATAGGGAACAGCGGTGCGACCCCGCGACGACAAAAGTCGCAAGCGGTCAGACCCCGCGTCGCCGACAGCTCGCTTGCGGAATGCTGACCAAGAGAGGGAATAGTTGGAAAAATATTTCCGCATTCAATCTCCCCCACTCCCCTACTCCCCTACTCCCCTACTCCCCTACTCCCTACTCCCTACTCCCTACTCCCTATTTTAATTATGATTACAGGTAAAACAAAATTATTAGGAGTCATTGGTTATCCTGTTGAACATTCTCTGTCTCCACTGATGCACAATGCTGCAATTCAAGCAATAAATAATCAACAAAATCAACAAAATTTAATTGATTATGTTTATCTACCTTTCCCTATTAAACCAGAAGATTTAAACACGGCTATTGCTGGGTTTTCTGCTATTGGTGTTCAGGGTTTTAGTATTACTATTCCTCATAAACAAGCAATAATACCACTTTTATCAGAAGTTTCGGATATTGCTCAAGCGGTGGGGGCGGTTAATACTGTTTATCGCACAAATAAAGGATGGGCGGGGACAAATACAGATGTGGCAGGGTTTCTTGCTCCACTACAAACCTATAATTGGAATTGGCATCAAAAAGTTGCGGTAGTTTTGGGTAATGGTGGTGCTGCTCGTGCAGTTGTAGCGGGTTGCGCTCAGTTAGGTTTTTCCGAGGTTCATGTTGTTGGTCGTTCGGAAGATAAATTAACTGCTTTTGAGCAAAGTTGGGTTAATTCTCCTCTGCCAGTAAATCTGAAAATACATAAGTGGGATGAATTGTCAAGCTTAATTGCACAAGCAGATTTGTTAGTGAATACGACTCCTGTAGGAATGTCTCCCCATATTGATCGGTCTCCAGTCGATGAGGCGATGTTTGAGAGCTTGTCACCAGGGGCGATAGTCTACGATTTAATTTATATTCCTAACCCGACTAAGTTTCTGCAGCAAGCTCAGGTAAGGGGAGCGATCGCTATTGATGGTTTAGAAATGTTGGTTCAACAAGGGGCTGCTGCTTTAGAATTATGGTTACAACAGTCTGTACCTGTGGATGTTATGCATGATTCTTTGCGTAAACATTTAGGTTTGATTCATTAATTGATAATGGATAATGGATAATTGATAATTGATAATTGATAATTGATAATTGATAATTACCTCTGGTTAAAACCGTAACGGAATTGAATATAATGTGTATTATATCATGGGGGGCGGGTTTATATAAATCTTGCAGGAGCAAATTTGTAGGGTGCGTTTCCGCTAAGAGCGGACATGAAAAGACGGCTTAAATTCAGACTATGAAAGGGATTAAACAATCCGTCGTAACGCACCATTTTAGATGTGTCGGTCCACTACAAATTTTGCTAATGAATGTGTATTATATCATGGGGGGCGGGTTTATATAAATCTTGCAGGAGCAAATTT
>NZ_JBNHEQ010000325.1:0-426 GCF_050016015.1 Dapis hubbardiae BLCC-M172 | reverse complement strand
ACCATTTTAGATGTGTCGGTCCACTACAAATTTTGCTAATGAATGTGTATTATATTATGGGGGGCGGGTTTATATAAATCTTGGAGTAAGCATGAAAATTCTGGCTGCAACCCGCCCCTACGATTGAACTATTTTTGATACAACGCTCTGGTAGGGTGGGTTTCGGCTGTCGCAAAGCATTCCGTTAGGAAAAAGGCGGCAATAATTTCACAGAATAAAATAATATTTCCCTGGCCGCCGTAACCCACCGAATACTTGATATTTGAGGCGTTTCTCAGATTGTGTTTGGCTAAGATGGTGCCCTGCGACAGATTGTTAAATGGCTTTCACAGTCTAGCTTGTACCTGTCTAACGCACCCTACTAGACTGACTACTTGATATTTGAGGCGTTTCTCAGATTGTGTTTGGCTAAGATGGTGCCCTGCG
>NZ_JBNHEQ010000324.1:0-8558 GCF_050016015.1 Dapis hubbardiae BLCC-M172 | reverse complement strand
AAGGAAGAAGGAAGAAGGAAGAAGGAAGAAGGAAGAAGGAAGAAGGAAGAAGTTTAATTTTTAGGTGGTGATTATTGAAGAAGTCAGAAGTCAGAAGTCAGAAGTTAGAAGTTAAGTTTATAGTTGGAGATTCTGAGCAACTAAAATTAGGTTGATGTTTTATATATTTTGCTCGGCATTTATCCCCACCTCACATAAGGGTGTACCGCTCATCTTTATTAGGTGGGTTTTCGCCGACTTTTTTGTTAATTAAAGGAGTTGATGGGATTGAAATAACTTATATCATGTCCGGTTTAATAGTTATAATTAAAGATTGTAGTATTGCTCTAGCTCTAATACCATTTATCAGAAGTAAAAGTGCTACAGTTGAAAACTGCCAAAATAACCATGAAAATCACAAATATTATTCAAGACTTACCAACGGATAATTGATAATTGATAATTAATCAATCCCGTTTAAAGCCTTCCCTTTTAAGGGGATGAAAAAAATATTCAACTCAGTATTTCAAGCTAGAGACTTGCGTCGCAGGTACTGATAACTGATAACTGAAATGACCTATTTTGTTGACAAATATTGCTCTAAGTTGCCGTACTGGATATGAAGTGAGAGGAGAGAAGACAAGAGGAATTTTTCTCTCACCTCATTCCCTAAGCTTTTTCAATTTTTAGTCTTTAGCCTTTCTTGTGCTTCCTAGCATTAACCCACCAACTGCAATAAACCCTAATATTAGGCTTGGCTCTGGGGTCTCAACTGGATTAACTGTAGTAACTGAATTAACTGTAGTAACTGGATTAACTGTAGTAACTGGATTATCTGTAGTAACTGGAATAGAATTCAATATTATTATTGGAAACAAGATTTCCTCTGGCTCTTCGTTAACTACCCGAAAAGTAACAGCAGGAGCGATATTTGTGTTCGATGAGTTATTAACTTGTGCTTGTGCTTGACCTACAGTACCAAATATAGATACTGCACTAGCAGCAGCAGTAGCTAGTACCATTGAGCAGAGATTATAACTAGCCTTACCTATAGTTTGAATTGATTTAATCTTCATGGGTTTGTGTGATTTCCGTAAATTACGACAAGTTGTTATTGTGTTTATTTCAACAACAATTTCATCTTATAGCTCTACCCCCCGCGTCAAGTATAAACTAAAACCTTCATCAAATCTTTAATATTATTCACTTTACCTAAGTAAAACAACTACTTTACTAAAATCTTAGAGACCGTTAAAGCAAAAAAAGTGCATAATTTTATACTAAAAAATAAGTATTATCACCAATTTTAGAGATGGCATTCAAGTTTAGAGACTCCCCTACGTAATAATGGCTAATTCAAGATAATGAAAAATAGAAATTGAAAATATGAATGTTTTTGCATCTTAATTAATTAATTCAATTTTCAGGACTTAGGCAATGCATGAGTTCTCAACAAATTTTTTGTAAATTTTGTGGTTTTACCAGAAAATATAGTGGGTTAATATTGGTTAAAAATTTTAGGCTTGGGATTAAGGTAAAAAGATGTTTCAATCTATTTGGGTCAATGCTTTAATCGCCGGAATTATTAGTGCTTTTTCCATGCCTTTAGGATCTCTCACAGCCTTGGTGTGGACTCCTAAAAAACGAATACTGGCTTTTTTAATGGCTTTTGGAGCAGGAGCATTACTGGCAGCTCTAGTTATTGATTTAGTAGGTAGTACCAGAGAAAAGGGACATCTTCTAGAATTAGTCATTGGTTCAATTTTGGGAAGTTTATTCTTTATCTTCGTCAACCAGACTGTCAATAATGCTGGGGGATTTTTACGAAAACCTTCAACTACCTTAGCCCATTTAACTGAACAAGAACGCTGTCGTTTTACCCAAAGTTCCAGTCGCTTAAAACGAATTGGACTTTTTCAAGGTTTATCCCATGCTCTCAGAAAACAAATTGCTCAAGTCTTGTTAGTTGGAAATTACCCTCAAGAAACTATTTTGTATCGTCAAGGAGACCCCAGTGAAAGTCTTTATATTGTTAAACAGGGAAAGGTAGGTCTCCTAGATCCTCAAACAAACTTAACTGCTCTCAAGACTATTGAGGTGAATGAAATTTTTGGTCACTTAGCCTTTTTAACGGGCAGTCCTCATCAAACGATGGCAGTGGTTAAAGAAAATTGTCAGCTAGAAATTCTGCATCGTTCCGATTTTGAAGAACTTCTGGAAGTTTCGCCCGAACTCCTGAAAAGAACCGAACAAACCCTACAACAAGAAAATATTAAAGATTATCTTTACCAACGTCATGGATTGAGTTTAGAGCAAATTAAGGATTGGGTAACACTATCCCTAAGAATGCTCCAAGAACAGCGCAAAATTGAGTCTGCGGTCAAAATTGTTCAGAAAAAAACAGATTTTTTAAACTTAGCTCGTCGCATTCGCCGCTTTCCTGTCTTTAGCTATTTACCGCAAGAAGACTTAGAAAATATTGCTGACCGTTTAGTCTACCGAGAACGCTCAGGTGGTCATGTCTTTTTTCAGCCCGGTGACTTTTCCGATCGTCTGTATATTATTGCTCATGGTGAAGTCGAAATTGTTTATCCTAGTCATCTCCAAAAAGCTCCTCTAGTGTTGACTTGTGCAGACTCATTTGGGGAATTATCCTTTGTCACAGGAGCTTTCCATACAGTCACAGCGATCGCCAAAATTGATGTGGGGGTATGGACATTCAGAAAACAAGATTTTGGGGAGATGTTGCAACAGTCTACCCATCTGGAAAAAGGGGTAAAACAGTTTTTAGAACAACCTAAACTCAAAGATTATTTGGAAACTCGACAACAGTTTGAATCAACTAAGGCTGCCGAGTGGGTGGAACAAGCATTAAACAGCATGAATTCCAGCCAATTGATTCCTTCTGCCACTCGAATGACTTCAATGATGTCAGAACATAAAGATGTACCAATGGCCATTTGGTTAGGACTATTGATGGACGGAATCCCAGAAGCTTTAACAATTGGGGCACATATTATTACAAATCCAGTCAGTCCTTCTTTATTAGCTGGGTTATTCATTTCTAATTATCCTGAAGCTCTATCAAGTTCTGAGGGGATGAGACAACAGGGATTTTCTATCCCTCGCATATTAATGATGTGGACATCTATTATGATCATCACAGGAATTTTAGCTGCGGTTGGTAGTTTGGTATTTGCTGATGTTCCGGAATCAATCATATCTCTTTTGGAGTCGATGGCAGCCGGGGCAATGCTAACCGTTATTTCTGAAACTATGTTACCGGAAGCTTATGCCAAGGGAGGTTCTATTGTAGGAATATCGACTTTACTAGGGTTTTTAATCATTATTATTATTAAAAGTGTTGTCTAAATTTAACAGTTAATTAATTTAGTAGAAATAACAAATTTTGTTGTATTCATAAGTAGAAATTGCATCTCCCAAATAAGGAATATTTTTTAATCTAATTGATTGATTTAATTGTGTATAAATAGGTTTTGCTGAAAAAGTCTTATGGGTAAGGGTAGGAGTCAGGAGGTACGGACGTTGCATGCAACGTCCGTACGGAGTCAGGAGAAGTGGGAATTATAGAGGAGACAGGAGGAAGAAGAGTCCTTAGATTTTTCCGCCATAATCTACCAAAAATGCTCACTTTTTCGGCTTTATTAACCAAAAAGCTGGTACTTTTTTCAGACCTAAAAATGCTCAAACCTTTATTCGTCAATCCTTTGATATTTAATCAGCAAGCCCTAAATATGTTAAAAAAACTACAAGTGAGAATAAAATTTTTATGACTACAAGAAATACTAAATTCCCTTTACCACCAGGAAGTTTGGGTTTACCCCTTGTGGGTGAAACTATTAGTTTTCTAACAGATAACAACTTCGCTGAAAAAAGAGAAAAAAAGTATGGAAAAATCTACAAAAGTCATATTTTTGGCACTCCTACAATATTTTTAGCTGGAGCAGAAGCTAATAAATTTTTGTTTTCCAATGAAAATAAATACTTTACTGCTACTTGGCCAAAAAGTACCAGGATTTTATTAGGCCCTGATTCTCTAGCTGTCCAACAAGGTAGTGTCCACCAGCAAAGGCGTAGACTTTTGGCACAAGCTTTTCAACCAAGAGCTTTGGCAAATTACACTCCCACAATGGAGACTATGACTGCTAGCTATCTGGAAAAATGGGCAGAAATAGGTACTTTAACTTGGTATCCTGAAATTCGTGACTATACCTTTGATATTGCTAGCCGTTTATTTATGGGTAGTGATGGTGGTTCCCAGACAAAATTAGCTAGTTTATTTGAGGAGTGGGTAAAAGGTTTATTTTCTATTCCTCTATCATTACCTTGGACAAGATTCGGTAAAGCACTTCGTTGTAGACAAAAGTTACTCCAGCATATAGAAAAGATTATTCTGCAACGACAGCAAGAAGAACATTTTGGTGAGGATGCCTTGGAAATACTTTTGCAAGCCAAGGATGAAGATGACAATGGTTTACCTTTGGATGAATTGAAAGACCAGATATTATTATTGTTGTTTGCTGGTCACGAGACCTTAACTTCGGCGATCGCTTCCTTCTGTCTATTAATAAGTCAACACCAAGATGTAGTGACTCGTCTTCGTGAAGAACAAAAGCAGTTTTCTCCCATAGAACCCCTAAGCATAGAAAGTCTTAAACAGATGACTTATCTTGAACAAGTTCTCAAGGAAGTATTGAGATTCACTCCACCTGTCGGGGGTGGGTTCCGACAAGTAATTCAAGACTGTGAATTTGGCAGATATTCAATTCCTAAAGGTTGAGTACATAAGCTATAATTCCTATTAATCGGTTGAGAGTGACTAAGTTTTGATAGAAAAAGGGATGTTTTGATAGGTGACTGATAGAAAGTTCAGAAAGGGAGTTATCTCTGTCAGTAAGGATAAAGGGGAGTATTTAAGGATTGGTTTCCCACAGTGGCTAATATCTGATTTAAAGAAACAAGGTTTTCTGCTAAAAAAGGTTTATTTCTGTGGGTTTGAAGGACACTACCCATAACCGAAGTAGGGCTGAGTCTGTTGTGCAGGTAATGAATCAAGATTTAAGAAATCCCTATGGAGAATTTGACGCTACGTTGGAACGTTACCTATTGATGCTTAAGCCTAATATTAGTATTCATGGCAAAACTACAAAATTAGTTGGTAAACGAAAAGTAACTATTGGAGATTGTTGGGATGATTGGCTAGAAATCAAGCGTAAAAAATTAAGTTCTTCGACTTTTATTGCTACATATCAAAAAAAGTTTGGGGGTTATATTGAACAGTTTAGAGGATTTGATATTAGTGAGGAAACTGCAAAAAAAGTTTCTGCTTTTCTATCTGGTATTAATGATAAATCTGCTGCCAATAAATTTATTAATCAATTGATTCAAGCCGTAAGACTTGCTGTTGACAAAGGAGAGCTTAACCATAATCCTTTTTCTCCTTATGCTTCAATGATATCTCTACCTAAAAAGACTCAAGAATTGGAAGATGAAGAGAATAGAAAAGCTTTTGATTTAGAGGATATGGAGACTATTATTCAGGCGTATCGTAAAGATTATAATACCCTAGAGTATGGTCAGTTGACTGAATTTCTATTTCTGACAGGGTGTAGACCTAGTGAAGCTTTTGCTCTTGTGTGGGACGATATTAAAATTAATAAATATATAAAAATAACAAAATCTCTTAGCCGTGTTACTGGTGAAATTAAGTCAACAAAAACTGGAGAGTCAAGAGTTTTTAGCTTGAGAAATAATAATCGTCTAAATGAGTTGCTTTTGGGTATAGAAAGACGCGGTAATTTTCAGTCTGTTTTTTGCTCAAAAGGGAAGAGAATAACGCATAGTAATTTTACCCTAAAGTGGTCAAGCGAAAAGTATGGTATTGTTAGGAATTTAGCCGAAACGGAGCAAATAAAACAATATATAAAGCCTTATTCAACGCGACATACTTATATTAGTCTTGCAGCTAATAAAATATATGAGAGTTACCCTAAAGAGTTGTTTTTAAGTGCATTAAAAAAACTAGCTAGTTCAGTTGGTAATTCTGTTGAGGTAATTCTTGAATATTATCTAGATGCAACTAAAGATGTAGATTTACCTTCGTTTTAATTCAAGCTTTCTATTCTGTTTTTTCTAAGTAATGCCCTCTAACCTTATCAGGGCGCTTTCTCTCACTCTCTATCCAATATTCACCGTCAGGGTATGGTGAATTTGGCTGAATATTTACGATCGTAAATTTTTCATCTTTACTCTGGCTTAAATCAATAACCAAGTCTCCAACTTCAAAATGACTTTCAAAGTCTTGGTTTTCATCATAAAAGTTGTCTATAGTGTCTAGAGTTGTCACTGTAGATTGCTCAATCTCTTGTATGTCAGTGCTTACAGCGTTTGAGTTTTTGTCTAGACTTGTGTCTACAGTTTGTCTAGAGTGTCTAGAGTTTTCTGGAGTTTGAACGGGTGCTGAGTCAAAATAACTTTCAACATCTTGGTGATTATCAGAAAATCTGTCTAGAGTGTCTAGAGTTGTGCCTGTAGGTTGTTCAATCCCTTGTAAATCAGTGCTTACAGCGTTTGAATTTTTGTCTAGAGTTGTGTCTAGAGTTTGTCTAGAGTTCTCTAAACCCATTGATTTTGCGTTGTCTAGTGTGTCTAGAGTTTGAACGGGTGATGAGTTGTATCGCCACGTTAGTCTATTACCTTTACCTTCAATTTGACCTATGCCTGTGGAGTTCATTTCCAAGAAAATACTCCTGATTTCTTCAGATGATTTCTTCTTGAAAGCCCTAATATTTTGTTTGACTGTAGCTGCTTTGAGCCAGCCATGTTTTTTGGAAAACTCAATTAAGGCATCATATTGACCTGACTTTGATGATTTATCACTAGAAACTCTGTAAAGCTTCAGTTGAGAGAGGAAAAACTTTGCTAATTTAATTCCACGCCGAATATCCTCAACTTCAAAAACTTCGGGAATATTTTCCTTGCCTGTAGCAGCAGCATTAATTGTAGCTACAATTAATGCTAGCTCTCCTGTCACCCTTTTGAGTTTAGCTAAAAAACTTTTCAATGGCTGACTTGTTTCTTTTTTTGCCATTTCCCCTAGGTAATCAAACCAACGAGCGTAAAATTTTTCGGCTTCTGGTGATAACCTGGCTTCAATATTGTCCTGTCCTCGAATTTTCTTATAAATACCTTTTATATAATCTGTCGGGTCTATATGGGGGACGTCAGTGTAGTATTTACAGTCTGCTTCTGGTAGGTTATACCATATAAATCTTGCCCAATAACCATTTTCATCATCATCTCCCATTAAATCTCGTAAAACTGATGGCTGAATATTACCAAAAATACTTAATCTGGGATTGGAAACGTAAATACGTTTGCCTGAAGCTCTGTCTACTTTTATAGGTGAACCGTCTCTGGCTTCTAAAATTTTCTCAGCGTCACTGCCTTTTCCATTCTTGTATTTGTTGGCAGACTTGATAAGACCTGCTAATTCATCTTGTGTCATCAAATGCCCATATTCAGGATGATTAGAAACCGCTTTATCAACTGCTTCTATTGTTGCATCACTAAGGATGAAATCATAAGTTTTTGGTGGTTCTGTTTTGTCGTCTGAACCTTCAGCTTTTGCTTTTTCGTAATCTAATAATTGTTGTCTGTAAGTTTTTTCAACTTCTGTTTGTAGCTCGTAAAGAGGGTCAAGAAAAACCTGCATGATAGGAGTTTTCATCATTGAACCTGAGTCGCCAACATTTCCTCCAAAAAAGATAGAGTAAGCTTTGAAAGCTTTTCCCACTGACCTTAAAACTAGGCTCCTGTCAGTTTTTTGAAGACTAGCAGAAACGGCTAATAATGGTATTAAAAAAGCCTCTGGTTTAGTGCCAAAACTTTTAGCTTGATTTTTGATTATTTCAGGTAGTTTACCCTCAAAAATATAATCTAAATTGACACTATCAGACCTAATATTTTGTAGGTCTGACGCTTCTATCGCTGCTGATTCTTTTTCAACATCTAAGTCAAGCTGTTTTGATAGCTTTTCAGCTAATTCTTTAATCCGTATATAAGGAATGCTGTGTTCTTGTGAAAAGTTAAGAAGTTGTAAATCTTTATCAACATTATCTTCATTAGTATTGATAATTCCAATAATTTTTTGCCTTAACTCTTCATTTGATAGAGTAACTTTTTTGTCAGTTACATTGTTATTTATTGCAGGCTTAGATGAGCTTGAAACTGAGTTGTTTTTTGGTTTTATATTTTGACGTTGCCAAGCTTTGATACAGTTTTCTAAGGCATCATCTGTCAATGTAGCAGTAGGATTATCTTTCTCTGCTGACTTCCATATTTTGTTAGCTTGTTTACTGTCTAATGGCGGGGTACAGCGATTGCAATAAGCGTCAAACAGTTGACGGGGTTCGTCTCTGTAGGGATATCCTAGATAGTCTAGACGTTTAGCAGTTCCTATTAAATTTCTAGCTAGTTTTGCCCCGGCTGTATCGCGTTTACCTTGACCTTCACCGCCATTAATTAAAGCCCTGTCATTTTTTGATAAGCATTCTTCA
>NZ_JBNHEQ010000323.1:19791-74027 GCF_050016015.1 Dapis hubbardiae BLCC-M172 | reverse complement strand
TCAGACTTGGAGAGATTTTTTCCTCTCATGCTTAAACTAAGACGTTATAGTTTTTGAACAGAGAATAGAAACAAGCAAAAGTTCTCAAGTTGATTATTTCTGTTATGGTTAGATATTTTCTCCCACCTATGAAAATTTTCAGACTTGGAGAGATTTTTTCCTCTCATGCTTAAACTAAGACGTTATAGTTTTTGAACAGAGAATAGAAACAAGCAAAAGTTCTCAAGTTGATTATTTCTGTTATGGTTAGATATTTTCTCCCACCTATGAAAATTTTCAGACTTGGAGAGATTTTTTCCTCTCATGCTTAAACTAAGACGTTATAGTTTTTCCACATGGTTAGATACTTTCTCCCACCTATGAAAATTTTCAGACTTGGAGAGACTTTTCCCTCTCATGCTTAAACTCAGACGTTATAGTTTTTCAATAGAGAATAGAAACAGGCAAAAGTTCTCAACTTAACTATTTCTCTCATTCTCAGATATTTTCTCCAACCTCTCAAAATTTTGAGAGTTTGAGACACTTTTTCCTCTCATGCTTAAACTCAGACGTTATAGTTTTTCCATAGAGAATAGAAACAGGCAAAAGTTCTCAACTTAACTATTTCTCTCATTCTCAGATATTTTCTCCAACCTCTCAAAATTTTGAGAGTTTGAGACACTTTTTCCTCTCATGCTTAAACTCAGACGTTATAGTTTTTCCACACACAATAGAAACTCGACCTAATTATTTATGTTATGGTTAGATATTTTCTCTAACCTCTCCAAATTTTGAGACTTTGAGACACTTTTTCCTCTGAGACTTAAACTAAGACGTTATAGTTTTTGAGCAGGGAATAGAAATAGGGAAAAATTCTCAAGTTAATTATTTCTGTGATGGTTAGATATTTTTCTCCAAACTACCAAAATAATTTTCAGATGCCTGACTCGTAGTAATATACATAACTATCTTTGGGTAAGTAGTAAGTGAAAATCTCTTTTCAACCATCTACCACCCAAAAAACACCTTAGACCTCAACTTTTCTTTTCCAAATTAATAGAAACCTTTTGTTTCTCAGGTAACTCTGTATATTCCGAAACTATTCTACGAAACTCTTCACCCTCAATAGTCTCCTTTTCTATTAATAAATCTACTAATCTATCCATCAAAACACGATTTTCTCGAATAATTCGCCGAGCTTCTTCATAACAATGAACAGCCATTGCTCGTACTTGATGGTCAATCTTAGTAGCAACTTCCTCAGAATATTCTGACTGCTGCGACTGCCAACCTCGACCCAAAAAAACCTCTCCACTTGGATTTTCTAAAGCCAAAGGTCCTAAGTCAGACATTCCATAACGAGTTACCATCTCACGAGCCAAATTGGCCACACTCCTAATATCGTTGGCAGCTCCCACCGTAACTTCCGCAGAGCCAAAAATTTCCTCTTCTGCAGCACGTCCACCTAGAGAAATTGTAATCCGGTCTACTAACCAACCACGGGTATACATCCCACTGTCAATCATCCCCTCATCCATAATTGGTTGAGCAAAACCACCCACTCCACCAGAACGAGGAATAATAGTCACCTTATTCAGAGGATCAGAATTTTTTAGCAGGGTCATCAATAAAGCATGACCTAACTCATGGTAAGCAATTAACCGTTTTTTCTTACTATCCAATAATGGGGTGAGACTCAAACCGATAGTTACTCTGTCAATAGCATCATCAATTTCCGACGGTGTAATTCCTTCTTTTCGTCGTCTAGCAGTCAAAATAGCTGCTTCATTCAACATATTAGCTAAGTCAGCTCCCGAAAAACCAGGTGTCTTGCGAGCGATCGCCTCCAAAGAAACATCTGGAGTTAATTTCTTATTCCGAGCATGAACTTCCAAAATTCCTAAACGTCCCTTATAAGCAGGTAAGTCAACTGTCACCTGTCTATCAAAACGACCCGGACGTAATAAAGCAGCATCCAAAACATCTGGACGGTTAGTCGCCGCAATAATAATAATTCCAGTATTACCCTCAAACCCATCCATTTCCGTCAGTAATTGGTTAAGAGTTTGTTCCCTCTCATCATTACCCCCACCAATACCAGCACCTCTTTGTCTACCTACCGCATCTATTTCATCTATAAATATGATGCAAGGAGCATTTTCCTTAGCCTTTCTAAACAAGTCTCTTACCCTAGAAGCTCCCACACCCACAAACATTTCTACAAATTCCGAACCAGAAATACTAAAAAAAGGAACCCCTGCTTCACCAGCGATCGCCTTTGCCAAAAGAGTCTTACCTGTTCCTGGCGGACCTACCAAAAGAACACCTTTAGGAATTTTCGCCCCAATAGCTGTAAACTTCTCTGGTTTTTTCAAGAAAGTAACAACTTCCTGAAGTTCTTCCTTTGCTTCTTCGATACCTGCCACATCATCAAACAATACCCCAGTCTTAGCCTCCATCTGAAAACGTGCCCTAGACTTACCAAAATTTAAAGCATTTCCCTGAGACTGACTAGAGCGACGCAAAATTGTCAGTAATACAAAGATAACTATAAAGACGATGAGAATATTAAATATAATACCCATCGCAAAACTATTGTCGGGAGAGCGCTTCAGCTCAAAGTCAATTTTTTGAGCGCGAACTTGATCTAGTAGTTCGGGGTTATACTCAAACATATTAACTGTGTACATTGGCTCATTTGCCTTTTGCCCCTTCAGGCTAACTTTAGCAATTCCTTGAGAGGGATAAGCATCTATTTCTGTTACTTCTCCAGCTTGAATTTTCTCTAATAGCTGACTATAGCTAAGATTGTTTTGCGTACTATCGGCAAAAGCTGGAGTTCCCAATAATGCTCCTTGAGCAATTATCCCAGTAGCCAAAATTTTCCACCCTAATTTTCTACTTAATTTTTGACCAGGAATTTTACCAAGAATAGTTTTAGTATTTTGGGTATTTAATTTAGCTTTAGATAATGATGAGTTATGGTGATTAATTCCCTTAAGTACATCAGTTCTAATTTGTTGCCAAAAATTTTTCATTATTTTTAATTGTGGCCTTTTATCCCGATTAAGCATATATATATTATATAGATAGCGTATTTCAGAATTGACGTTTGTTAATTTGCTTTGCTATTTTAAATCGTACTTAATTAATTACGACTCTAACTGAGAAAAATATATTTTAGGTTAAATGGAATGGTAAAAATTGTGGGAATTGGTGGTAGTTTAAGGTCTAGTTCCTATAGCCAGCAAGCTTTAGAAATAGTAGCCGAAAGAGTAGAAGCGATAGGTGCTGAAGTAGAAATATTAGATTTGCGGACTCTCAAACTCCCCTTTTGTAATGGAGAGAAGGAGCCAGTTGCTAGTCTTGGTATCCCTGGCAATTTCTTGCAAAAAGGTAGTAATTGAGCAGGAAAATTGAGACATTTTTCAGCAAATAGCTTATAGTAACAAAAGGAAGCGATAAAGATGTATTCAATCAAGCTGGAGTTAAAGCTCAATAATAAAGAGCGGTCATTGATGGCTCAGTGCGCCGGTTATGCCCGCTTTGTGTATAACTATGGTCTGAATATGGTCAATGGAACCAAGGGCATGACCAAAGTAAATAAGCGAGGTAAAGAGGTTAATTTTAGCTATAGTCAACGCATAAATGAAGCCAAAAAAGTCTTTACTAATTATGTAAAGAATCAGCCAGAATATGCTTGGACAAACAACTATTCGTCTCGAATTTATCAAAGTGCTTTTCAGCATTTAGGTGAGGCATTTAAACGGTATAAAGAAGGGATAAGCAAATCCCCTCAATTTAAGGGTAAAAAAGACTTGCAATCTTTTACTGTTTACGATGGAAATGGAAAGAGTATAGTAAAAGCTGGTAACTACATCAAAATACCGACGCTGGGTACTTTTCGATTAGTTGAACCAGTACCCTACAAGGCAGCATCTCAGACTTTTACTGTTAGCCAAACAGGTGAAAGATGGTTTGTCAGCTTTGCTATTGAAGCAGAAAAATTACCAGTTCATCCATTAGTGGACCAGCGGACTCAAGAAGTTTTTGGCATTGATGTAGGCATTAAACAATTTGGCACAATAGCTTCATCAGAAGAAAACAGCACTATTGCTCTTCCTGAGTCAATTAAAAAAGAGCAATTAAAATTGGCCAAGTTCCAATGGCGTAATCGCAATAAACAATTAGGTGGTCTGGGTAAAAAAACTTCTAAAAATGCGATTAAATACTTTAAAAAAATTGCCAAACATCATGGTCGTATTGCTAACATTCGCAAGGATTTTCTTGAAAAAACTACCACGGATTTAGCAGGCAAGATTAAGCACGTTTGTCTCGAAGATTTAAACGTAAAAGGTATGACGCAAAATGGCAAGCTAGCAGCATCAGTAGCCCGCCAAGGATTCTATGAATTTAGGCAACGATTGACAACCAAAATTGTGGCCAATGGCGGTACTGTAGTGCTAGCTGATCGGTGGTTTCCATCATCCAAAACCTGTCATCATTGCGGTCATATCCATCAAGAATTAACGTTAAGTGACCGCACTTATAACTGCCCTCATTGCGGAACAGTTATAGACCGCGACTTAAATGCGGCATTAGTCCTTTCCCAATATGGGGAAGTCAATCAAAAAACTAGGGTGGGCTGCACCCGAAATTACGCCTGTGAACTGGAAGGAGCCGACTCCCCAGGCTGAAGCAGGAAATAAGCCGCAAAACTGGCATAACCAGGTTTGGACTAATTTTGCCGGAATTGTGTAGGTATTTTACAGCAGGTCAATCAAATAGTAATGCACTAAATCATTTACGGTTAATTTTGCGATGGGTTCATGCTTGGGTAATTCCAGAGCAAATTGCTATTGCTCAAGCTTGGAATGCTTTTTCTGATGATGGTAAATTATTAGATGAAAAATTATCAGAACCTTTTGATAAATTCGCTCATAGTTTAGTCGAAAATACTTGTAAAATTCTAGGTTGTAGTTAACTTTAGTAATGTCAAAATCCTGAACAGCTAAAACATATTTAAACTGGGTTTTATTCAGCTAATTTAACTAGCCGCTTGATTATGATTTTTTGTCAGTATTTAGCCGTTAGGTTTTATCTTTCAGCTATATTATAGATTTTGGAGTGTCATAATAAACTCGGTTTATGCGAAGTAGATTTTAGTATAGTGGCCTCTTGAATATAGACCAGGTTTCTCTAATTTTTTAACCAATACTATCAGATTTAATATTGTCCTTTCAAATCAAATAAATGTAAGCATTCAACCATCAGATATCCTCCTTAGTGTATTATCAATAATTAGCTTCATAAATGCAGGGAGTTAGATGCTATATTGAAATACTAAATATCTGATTTTCTAGTAGGGTTCAAAACACATCTCAAGACCTTAAACATCCATATAAAATTGTTTAATGTCTTCACAAAAAAAGCTGATTGCTGAGTGCTAATAGCTGAATGCTTACAAATAAATTATGTCTAATGAATCAATCTCCTCATCAAAATTGGACACCACTTCATGCCCAACTTCATCAAACATTACGTCAAAGAAAATTATTACCAGAAAATCAAAGAATATTAATCGCAGTATCCGGTGGTCAAGACTCACTATGTCTAACCAAATTACTATTAGATTTACAATCAAAATGGAATTGGTATTTAGCAGTTGCTCATTGTGACCATCAATGGCGAACTGACTCAGAAGCTAATGCTAATTATGTTAAAAAATTAGCCACAAATTGGCAACTTCCATTCTATTTAGAAACAGCAAATCAACTCTATAAAAGTGAAGCAGAAGCCAGAAAATGGCGTTATCAAACCCTAACTAAAATTGCCTTAGAATCTAATTTTCCATACATTGTAACTGGCCATACAGCCAGCGATCGCGCAGAAACTCTCCTATATAATCTAATTCGTGGTAGTGGAACTGACGGCCTCCAAGCCCTAACCTGGCAACGTCCCCTAACAGAAAATTTCTCCCCCTTACTGGTACGTCCCCTATTAGAAATTACTCGTACCCAAACAGGTAACTTTTGTCAAGAGCAAAAAATCGAAATTTGGGAAGATTCTACAAACCAAGATTTACGTTATGCTCGGAACCGTATTCGCCTGGAATTATTTCCTATCCTACGCCAATTTAACCCTCAAGCTGAATTAGCATTAGCACAAACAGCAGAAATACTCAGTGCTGAAGTCGAATATTTGGAAAAAGAAACAGAAAAGTTATTAGAAAGAGTGACAGAAGTAGATACAGATAATCTGAATATTTCTCAATTCGAGCCTCAACCAATCAAATATATTATCAACCGTTTAGTATTGCGTGAAGTTTCTCTAGCATTACAACGTAGAGTAATAAGAAAGATTCTACACAAAGTTTTACCTACAACTCCTAACTTCAGTCATATTGAAAAATTTATAGCTTTAATCAATGCTCCCAACCGTTCTCAAACAGATCCCTTTCCTGGAGGAGCGATCGCCAAAGTTCAACATCCCTGGATTATTTTAGTATAATCTCTGCTTCAAAAAATACTAAGGAATGAGAAGAAAATAAAACCGGATAAAATTAATGATGCTCAAAAGCTTTCAATCCCAGAAACTATAATTTCCCAGTCTTATTTAATTTCCGTTCCTAATCTAGCAATCCTATTTAGGTTGTAGCATTTTTCTCGCAGTAAGGAGTCAGGAGTCATAATTTTCAAAGTTTTCAGCTTGAATCAATTATTGCTCTGCTGAATAAATATCACAGAATTTACAGATAAAGGTTTTAGCCTTTTTATGTTTAGAAAAAGTACCTATTTTTCAGCTCTTTATACTCAAAATAATTATTAATTATTAATTATTAATTGTTTAACACTCCCCTACTCCTTAAACAAAACTTTTTCAGCAAACCCAAATTAATCTTATTCCGGTTGCACAAGAATATTTTGGAGAACTTGCCCTAACTGAGCCACCTGTTCACCTATACCCTGTACTTGATTTACTCCACCTACTACTTCTTCAAGTTGCTGTCTCAGTTGTTCTAAATAACCAGCCAAAGGTAGCATTACCTCTTGATACACAACCCCACTTCCAACCCCTATATTAGCCTTCTGCTTTTCCCTTAAACTCAACTCTAACTGCTCAATTTCATTTCTTTTAACTGCTAGTTCCTGAGTTTGGCCATTAATCACTTCTTCTTTTTGAGTAATTTCAGTTTGTATTTGTTGAATTTCAGCTTCTAACTTTTGTAACTCTTCGGTCAATTGCTGGCTTTGAGTCTCAACTTGTGATAATATAGGTTTCAGGTCTATCTGATTCGACTGTTCTTGGTCAGAAGAATTACCTAACCTACGCCAAAGAACTGCTTGATGCTGACTTAATATCTCTTCTCTTTCCTTCAGATTTCTTTGAGAACCTACCAAAGACTCATTTAACATTCTATAGCGGTCTTTTTCATCTGAAAGTTCTGAGTCCAAATTAATTCTGTCATATTCACTAGCTTTATCAATTCTTCTTTGCAAAGCATCAATTTCTTGCTGTTGTAATGCCAACTCCTCTTCCTGGTCTTTAACAAAACTCATATCTCTTTGTAAATCTTGTTGCAAACTTTGTACCAATTCCTCTAACTCATTAAGAGGCATTTTTTCCAAAGCTTCAACATCTACTTTATGAGCAGTACCACCATTCTCCAACGCTGTGACTAGATTACTCAGTTGCTCATAAAGTTGAGTCTGTGTCACAATTTGTGCATTCAATACTTGGCTATATTTTTGCTTACTTGCCAGTAAAGTTTGTTGCACTCTCAATTCCCCCATACTATGGGCCAAAGATTCCCAATCTTGTCGCCATTCTAGCCATTGGTTTTGGACATGACTAGCCAAACTCTCTATTTCTTCCTCCTGTGTATTAGAATCTGTATTGGGTGAATTATCCCACTGTTGTCTATGTTGTTCTAGAGTTTCCTGTTGATTATTAACTATTTCCAAGGATTGACTTAACTTTTCTCCCAAAGAATTTGTCGGAGTTACCGCTTCAGTTAACCAACTCAATAAATCTTGAATATATTGAGATTGCTCCCCATCTAAAACTGCACCTTGAGCTAATTCTCCCTTATGCTGCTCAAACTCATCTTGTTGCCTTTGTAATTCTAAACGCGCTGCTTCTAATTCTGCTCGGTTTTGCCCTATCTGTTCCTGGAGTTGCTGAGATTCTTGTTGGACTTGACTAATTTCCTGACGTTGCTGCTCCAACTTATCAATTTCGCCTTGCAGTTCCTCAAGTTGCTCTTCCTTAGCCTGTAATTCCATTTCTCTGCGATTCAGTTCTTGGGCTTGAAAAGTAAGAGAAGCTTTCCATTGCTCAATTTCTTCCCATTGTGTCTTAGACTTTTCTTGGGAACGAGAAAAATTTTGGAGAATTTTCACTAACTGACGTGCAGCATCTTGAATTTGCTGAACCTGCTTATTATTATTCAAATCTACTAGCACCAATGCACCAGGAGAAAATTCCTTAGCTTCATCAGCCGGAATAACTTCTTCCCCAGTTACAGCAGCCCAATTATGTTCACCGCGCTGACAAGCTAGCAACTTCAAATCAGTTCTACCACCACCCAGACCACCAAAACCTGTTGGCCTTCTTTGTACTTCTGCTAAATACAGCACACTGTTATCCTCTTGAAGTATCTATGCTAAAATATTTATTTTCATAATTTCTTATATTACCATCGAATGCAGTAACAATTACTATAGCAATCCTAAATAGGTTGCGGGTAATTAAAAAGTAAATAAAAAAGTTGAAATTCTTACCAGATGAGCTGTAGCAATAGTGCCTGTTGCCTAAAAAGCAGTAAGATTTGTGCCACGAATATGCGGAGGATTGCTATATATTACTCTGAATATCAGGAATGATATTATCATTTAACGTTGCTTTTGGGATGAATTTTACACACAGGTAAATTTATTAAACTATCCTGTTGTTATTTTAACCAAAATACTATATTTAACAAGTACCAAGTTACCTTTTTTTCACTTATAAGGAACTGAGGCAATAGTTGAAATGGTAAGCATTTCCTGCGGAATTCTCTGCCAAAAGCCATAAGCTATTAGGTGGAGCGCCATTAACTTATTCTTTTTCAAGAAAGAATCAGATTTGAAAGATTGAACAACAATTAAAAGTTACTCTCATTCCCATTCAAAGCTAATCTTTTTGTAAGCATTCAGCCGTCAGCTATTAGCTATCAGCTTCCCGGAAATATCTACATTCCCAGCCACACAATATATGATATGGGTTGACAACTCAAACCTCGTTTTTCTACTTCAATTTCAATTTATGGCTTGAAAATGTACTATAAGTTAAAAGATTTGCTTGATTCATAATTAGAGCTAATAGCTGAATGCTTACATCTTTTTTATTAATTATTTGGTGTAGGATTATTAACACTGAACATCTGTTTCACTAGCATTCCGTAGGAAACTATCGCTACCTGAATGCTTACTATAAATGTTTCAATTAAACTGTTTTATTCCTTATTTAGGTAAGCACCTACACAAAATTAATTACATATTATTTTACCAAATTTTCCACCACTTTGTTGAGAGATTTTTTTAAGCTACTCCAACTTTCATACGCATTAACTTCAATCCACTCATAACTCGATCGACTTCCACAATATTTCAATTAAGTTTTCCTTTGGTTAGTAGGTAGACAACCCAAATATTGAGAAATATTTCTGTTTCCATTATTCTAGTTTTTCAATCATTTTATCTATAGTATAAATTGGAGCTTCGTCCATAATTACTACTATCGACATCGATCAATCTTGACTAAAATTTATCTAACAAGGTAATGATAATTTAACTATCAATTACTCCTTATTGTATTTGATAATAAGTACCTGGAGAGAATTAATTTAATATTTTCAGAGATGTCTACTATAGAAGTGAAGCAGGAGCAAAAAATTAATGTCCAATAAGACAAAATATTTCTTGGCATTGTAACTCAAATAAAGTATAGCAATCCCATAGTATTTTTCCTCAATCTACTTTATAGTTATGATATAATTCTCCTAACTAATATAGAAACAGCCGATCGTGTTTAAATACCCTATTCTGAAGCCATAGATGGTAAACTTAGAGTATAATCTCGAATCTCGATAATTGACCCAAAATGAAATTAATTCTCTCAAATCATATTACCATTTATTAAAATACTTAGTTATTTTTCAGAAAAAGAGAAGGGATGTGAATCTTCTCTCTATATCTACATTTTTTATCAAAAATTTATTTTACAAGCTGCATGCAGGGAAATTTGAGTGAAATTGATATCCGCAGCATCCTGCAACTTATAGACTTAGGTCAACGAACTGGTGAACTGTTTGTTAAGGCCTACAGCTCACCAGTTGGCAGTAATATTGCTGAACCCCGACAGCACTTTCCCGCAGAACCATCTTGGTTTGTATTTTTTCTGAGTGGTCAGATTATCTACGCTACCCCAAGTGCAGGTAGTTTATCCCGTTTGAGAGACTACTTACGTCGCTACAAAGCAGATCCCTATCTTGACACAATTAAAGTTCCTTCTGTTGCCTCTGTCAATGCACCTGAGTATGGTTATTTATGGGCTTTGTTGGAAAAGGGTATTCTCACACCAGCTCAGGGACGCAGCATTATACATAGTATGGTTCGTGAAACTCTATTTAATTTACTAAGTCTCCATCAAGGAGCATTTATATTTGAGCTTGGCCCAGCACTAACACCTCAGCTAACAACCTTAGAAGTCAGCTCATTATTGGCCAAAATGATCCAGCAGATACAGGAATGGAATCAGTTTTCTCCTTATATTTACTCTACTCAACAGTGTCCAGTAATTTCCGATCCAGTCCAGTTCAAAAAAGCATTAAAGCCAAACATATATAATATTTTAAGTCATTGGTCAGATGGCCAAACATCAATGCAGCAAATAGCTAGATATCTAAACAGAGATGTATTAAAAGTAGCGAAGGCCATTTATCCTTTTGTGCAAAAAGGGATAGTGCAATTAGTTGACCAATGTTCAAAAACAAGTATAGTCAAAAACTCAAAGTCATTGCAACGAGAAACAAAAATACCGAAAGTAGTATGTATTGATGATGATTTAATTGTTCGGGAAAAAGTTAAGTCAATTCTCAATCAAAATGGTTATGAGGTCAGTAGTCTCAGCGATCCCCTCAAAGCATTAGGCGAAGTATTTCAAATTAAACCAAACTTGATTTTATGTGACATTGCTATGCCTGAACTAGATGGTTATGAGATTTGTGCGATGTTGCGTAACTCTACAGCATTTCGCCAGACACCTATTATTATGCTTACTGGCATAGAAGGATTTATAGATCGGGTTAAGGCCAGAATAGTTGGAGCTACACACTACTTGACCAAGCCTTTCGGAGAAAGCGAATTACTAATGTTGGTGGAAAAGTACATTGGACCAGGATTAGTAACAAATTCTCAAGTTGACAGAATGTTATCAAAAAATCAAGAAAATTAAGATAATCTTGATCTAAAGATAGATCATAACATTTTTCATCCTAGATCGAAAAAAATGGGCAAAGTAATCCTAAAGCATTTTCAGACTCCCGACTCCCAAAGAATTTTGTGGTTACTGGTTATGAAAATGGCTTTAATACTAACTTGATAAATTGTTGCAATTAGTTAGGCTGTTGATGAATAGCTTAAATACCATTCCTTACCATTGATATTCTCTGTTTACTCAAAAGGACATTTGATGTAAAGTTTTTCTAATTTCCAGCCCACCTGATAGGGCGGAGTCTTTGTAACATTCTTTTGTTAATTATTAATTATTGAACTTTTTCTCCAGTATTGATTGAACGACCATAGACCTTAACTCTTTCCATATTGATGCTGCAGGCTCGGTTTCATACCGTTGTGATTGGTAGATCGACTGCCAACTGAGGAGATAATTTTTACGACTATTAATATACTAGAAAGTTGCCTGCTTCAGGACGAGGTTTGAATCCTAATTTTTTGGTCAAAAAGATATTTCCAAATGTCAACAGACTTTATCTATACCCCAAAAATCAAAAAATAATAATAATAATAATCTGTGTTGTTATTGCTAAGAGGTTTTCAAACTGCTGAATGATTTTTGGTCAAGAGAAAATATAATATTATATTATTTGAAAGACTATTGGTTACCAGCTAAATCTTGGCAAGTGGGCCATAGCAGTTAGAGATTTAAAATTGGAGAAACTATAGACAAAGTTTGTGGGTACATTATATTAAGGATATTGACTAAACTAATCACCATATTTGTCAAAATAAAGCAATAATTAAAAGTATGTCAAAAATAGATGTTTAATTCTATACATGGCTATTATTTTTAAGTCTCAACTAATACTTAGGTCATATCTACCGCTAAACACTAAGCTAGTAAGTATATAAAACCACCTAAAAGGATTAATATTGCTATCATAAAAGAGAGTTACTAGCCAGTATATTGAATCAAACAAATATCTATCACTCGATCTAAATTAATTAACATAGGCCAAAAACCTAATCCTATGAAAATTTTAATCAATACCTATATTTAACTTCTAATATAATTTAAACCCAAGCTATCAGGCAGAAAAAAATGAGCAAAGTTCTAGTTGTAGAAGATAGCGTTACCCAAAGAGAAATGATATCACAACTTCTCAAAAATAGTGGATTAGCAGTTACCGTTGCTAATGATGGAGTAGAAGCTTTGGGACGACTACAAAATACTAAACCCGATATAGTGGTATTAGATATTGTGATGCCAAGAATGAATGGCTATGAAGTCTGCAGGAGAATCAAATCCGATCCTAAAACCAAGAATATTCCAGTAGTAATGTGTTCTTCAAAGGGAGAGGAATTTGACCGTTACTGGGGCTTAAAACAAGGTGCAGATGCCTACATTGCTAAACCATTCCAGCCCACAGAACTGGTAGGAACAGTTAAACAATTGTTAAGACGTTAAGTTTAATAATCTATGGTAGGCAATGAAGAGTTTTTACCAGGCCAAGGTACAGGAGGAATCCAAGAATTAGAAAATCCTGAAGGTGAGCAACATTTACGATTTTATTTACCTTCGGGTAATGAGTTTGCTTTACTAGCAACAGATATTCGAGAAGTGATTTATCAATCTCCAGAGGGTATTACAGCTATTCCCAATGTCTCGCCCTTACTTTTAGGAACGATAAATGTAAGGGGACGAGTGATTTGGGTAGCCGATCTAGCTCAATTCCTTGGAGACCCAATCCCAGTTAATACCGATCAACCTGAGATTAAAATAATTGCAGTAGAAGACCAAGACACTATATTAGGACTAGCAGTTGAACGGATTGTAGGAATGCAGTGGCTTGATGAAAAGAAGCTGAAAATGCCCACAGATATTGCAGATGGTATGGCTCCCTTCTTACGAGGAGAGTGGGTTTTTGATGAGAAGGGAGAGCAGGTTCTGAGGCTACTGGATCAAGAAGCAATTATTCGCTCGGCTCGATGGGCAGCCTAAAAGGGACGTTTTTGCTGACGCAAAGCTCCGCTAACGGCTAAGAGCCGACATAAAACGCTGTGCGACATGTTTGCGGAGCATTCCGTCAGGAAATGCGGAGCATTCCGGAACGGAAAACGCATTTTTGCCTGTGCAACGTCCGTACAGTTGATAAGTCAACATAATTATTTGATTCAGTTGTATATCTTAAATATATAAGATTTCTGAATGAGGCTGATTCCCAATTCCTAAATCCGTTAATGATAAAATTAAAAAAACAAAAATAAATAATATTATTATCTTGAGAGAGGGACAGCAAATGACATCATCCAGCACAGACTTTTTACAAGATTATCAAAAGGTAGAAGATGCCTACAGTCATGGTAACTATGAAGAAGCAGCAGCTTTAGTTTATAACTTAATTCAGGATTATCCAGAAGACCCTAGTTCTCGTCTGCTTTGTGGTCATATATATTGTTATGGACTTCATCAGTATGATGTAGCTAAAGAACAATATCAGTTAGTTTTAGACCTCAGTGACGATCCAGAATTGCTGAACTATGCTCAACAAGGTATCAGCGATAGTGAGCAATTTATTACAGATTATCCAGCTAGCTTGAGTGAGTCTGAAGAAATGCTGGAAGGTATTAACTTTGATGACTATCAGAATGAAGAATCTATAGAAGGACAAGTTTCTAGTGACTTGGAAGCGATAGCAGATCAAAATAATCTAGAATTAGATACAAAAGACCTGGAAAATATCACAGACCCAGAACTAATCCTCAATGAAAATAGTCTAGAATTAGATACAAAAGACCTAGAAAATATCACAGACCCAGAACTAATCCTCAATGAAAATAGTCTAGAATTAGATACAAAAGACCTAGAAAATATCACAGACCCAGAACTAATCCTTGATGAAAATAGTCTAGAATTAGATACAAAAGACCTAGAAAATATCACAGTTCCAGAACTAATCCTTGATGAAAATAGTCTAGAATTAACAGCAGAAAACTCCGCAGGAAATTTTGATTTTGGGAAATTAGAGCTAGAAGATATAGATGATTTAGAATTAACAGATGAAGATAATAATCCTTTCACTACAAATGGTAGTTCCCATAACCATCAACATGAAGATTCAGAGTATTTAGAAGATTTGCCTGATTTCACACAATTTGAAGAGAGTTTAGGTACAGATAACCAAGAAATAAGAAGTCAGTTGCCAATAGAAAATGGTAAAATATCCCCAAATGGAACAAAGCAAAAATCCCTAGATGATGCAGTTTTAAATGGTAAAAATAGTGGAAGTATAGAAGAAATATCTGAGGAAGAAATATCTGATTTTAGTTTAACTGCAGACCTGGATGAAATCTGGAAAAAACAACAAGAAGAATTGTTAAAAGAAGAAGAAATATCTGAAAATCAAACATTAGAATATGAAGACATAAAAAATAATAAAATCACTCCAAATATAGACCAAGATTCTGGAATAGAAGAGTTAGACTTAGAGTCAGTAGATTTTGAGAACGTAATAGATGAAATCTTAGAAAGTTCTGGAGAAATGATTACTGGAGAAGCAAATAATATAAGAGAAAATAATAGACCATCACTAGCCAAAGATCCAGCAACAGAAAATGAAAATCTTAACCGTAATTTTTCAGATGTAGATGAAGCTACTTTATTGATGGAAAATAACAATAGCTTCAAGTGGGAAGAAGCAGAAAATGAGTTAGGTGAAATAGGAGATGAATTATATAATGAATGGCAGAAAACAGAAGAGACAAGTAAAGGAGTAGGGGAAGAACTAGATAGTTTTGAGATGAATGAATTTGACGAAGCAGCATTCAGTCAAGCTTTTCATCTGGATGAAGAAGGAAATATAGATAAAAAAGCCAATGGTTTTCTAGAAGATGATGAATTTGGTAATTTTGAGGACTATGGTTCCCTGACTGATGGAATAGAAATGCCAACAGATATGACTACTCCTGAGATGGGGGCAGTAGCGCCAAATTTAGAAACAATGGACACAGGAATGGTTGTCGGAGCCACAACAGGAGCTTTGTTTGATAGTAGAACCGATCCTAGTGCGATTGATAATGAAGAAGCTATACCAATAGATCATCAACTGCCAACATTTAGCAAAATCAAAGGAGAAGAAGTAGACACAAATGTAATGGTTGAACAAGGTGGGTTAGCGTTTTGGGAAAATGCTTCCCTATATACAAAACAACTATACACAGCTATAGGAACAGGGTTAGCATCCTTAATAGCAGTAGCTTTTGTCAGTAATATAGTTTCTTACAGAGCCTTGCAAGAGCAAAAAACAGAAGTAATTTCTGATTTGCGTAGCACTGGTTGGATAATGACAGGTATAGCAGGAGTAAGTAGCTTTTTAACTGCTTATGGTCTTGGCAGGATCACTACCAACCAAATAGAAAGAGCAAACAAAGATTTAAATACTCAATTCGATATCATTTGTGATGGTAACTTAAAAGCCACAGCAACAGTGTATTCAGAGGATGAATTTGGTAAGCTGGCTGCCAAATTTAATCATATGGCTAAAGTCATCCAAGCAACTTACACGGATGCTCAAAGAAAAGCAGAAGAAAATGAGCAAGCAAAAGAAGATTTACAACGACAAGTAATTCGTTTACTAGATGACGTAGAAGGAGCTGCTCGTGGAGATTTGACTGTGAGTGCGGAAGTTACAGCAAATGTTTTAGGAGCTGTCGCAGATTCATTTAACTTGATTATTCAAAATTTGCGGGAAATTGTGCATCAGGTTAAAGAAGCTGCTCAAAGGGTAAGTAGGGGTTCGATGGATAGTGCTACCTTTGCTCAAGGTTTATCTACAGACGCCTTGCGACAAGCAGAAGAGTTGGCAGCGACTCTACAATCTGTACAAGTGATGACTGATGCTATTCAACGGGTGGCCGAAAACGCCCGCGAAACAGAAGATGTAGCCCGTTCAGCAGCAGCTTTAGCATTAAAAGGAGGGGAAACAGTAGACCGTACTGTAGCTGGTATTCTCCAAATCAGAGAAGGTGTGGCAGATGCAACTCGAAGAGTGAAACGTTTATCAGAATTTACCCAGGAAATTCAAAAGATCGTAGGTTCAATTTCTGGTATTGCCGCTCGCACAAACTTGTTGGCATTAAATGCCAGTATTGAAGCAGCTAGAGCGGGAGAAGCGGGTAAAGGATTTGCAGTAGTGGCAGATGAGGTCAGACAGTTGGCGGACAGGTCAGCTAAAGAATCTAAGAACATTGAACATACAGTGATGCAAATCCAAACTGAGACAAATGGAGTAATGAAGGGAATGGAAGACGCAACTCAGCACGTTATTAATGGAACAGGGTTAGCAGAAGAGGCAAAGCAATCTCTGGAAGATATTGTTCAAGTTACAACAAGAATTGATGTATTAGTACGTTCTATTGCTGCAGATACAGTAGAACAAAATGAAGTAGCACAGTCAGTATCGAAAGTAATGCAGGCAGTAGAAATGACAGCTCAAGAAACTTCTCAAGAATCTCAACGAGTTTATAGTTCCCTCCAGAATTTAGTGGGTGTTGCTCGGGATCTATTAACTTCAGTAGAGCGTTTCCGGGTAGATCCAGCGGAGTAATAAAGTAGAAATTTTTAGGAAATTATCAGCAGTTTTTTTTGATAGTTATGCCAAGCATAATCAATAGTCAAAAAAAAATCTGTTGACTTGAGAACTATAAAAAATATGCAAACTGAACAAACACAAAAAATTATGAGCTATTTTATTGAGGAGGCAAAAGATCACCTCAATACTATAGAGCAAGGATTATTAAATTTGCAAGTCACTATAGAAGATCCAGAACTGTTAAGTGAATTATTTAGAGTAGCTCATTCTGTTAAAGGTGGAGCTGCTATGTTAGGGATTAATAGTATACGATACATTGCTCATAGATTAGAAGATAGTTTTAAAATTCTGCAAGAAACTGTCGTTGTTAAAGTAGATGATAAATTAGAATCTTTATTTTTGAGAGTTTTTGATACTTTACAAGATTTATTAGAACAACTTTCAAATTTTAGTTTAACAGAAAAAGAAGAAAAAACTACACTAGAAAAAATAGAACCCATATTTAGGGATTTAGAAGAATACCTGGATGATATAGTGGGAGAAAGTCGAGGAATATTTTCAGGAACAATCCTAGAAGTAAGTAGTGGAAAAGAAAATTTTTTTAGGGTAGAAGTCCCAGAAAAAATGCAAGAAATGTTAATTTTGTTTAAGCAACATGATGATGCAAAGACAAGAAAGAATTTAATAGAAATAAGTGATTTTTTGGCAGACAAAGGCAAAGAATATAATGTATCATTAAATTGGAGGGAATTAATAGATGTAGTTAAACAAGCGGTCAGTAATACAAAAAATACATACTATATCTTGGCTCATAATATAATTAAAAATTTGAAACAAGCTCAAGAATTGATTATCGACCATCGAGAGCAAGAAATAGTTATAGATGAAAATTTAAAATCCTTAGCCAAGGATTTCGTAAAAGACAATAAACATCAGAGAAAAAAAGGTGAAATAGATATGTTTAATCAAACCAAAAATAAACTAAATCAGAATAATCTTGACCAGGAATTAGATAGAAAAAATAACACAAAAATTAATAATGAAGAGTCTATAGATGACTGGTTCAATAGCTTAGAAAGTACAGATGTAGATAATGGTAATTATAACTTAATAGTAGAAAAAGAAAAAAAAGGTCCAGAAGTAGGAGCATCAGAACTAAATAGTTTAGCGGATTTATTTGAAGGGGAAACACCAGATTTAGATTCTAGTTGGGAAGAAGAAGAAATACTAGATCGAGGAAAATCAGAAGCATATCCAGTAAAAATATCTAAAATTGATAGTGATGATTCTGGAGACTTGTCTGACTTATTGTTTGATGTTAATGAGGCGGCAAAATTACCAGAATTTCAAAACAAAAATGAATGGGATTTTGTGACTCCAGCAAATGAAGACTTCTCGGATTTGTTTGATGGAACTGGAGAAAATGAACTACAGAAAAATAGTAAGTCTAAAATACAAAATACTAATTCAGAACAAGAGAACAATAATCAAAGAAAAACTACACCGGATTTAACTGACCTCTTTGGGGACTTAAATAATGGAGATTTATCAGAATTAGATGATGTGAATGACTCAGAAATTGACTGGGAGTTGGGCATGGATTTAGAAGCAAATATTTCTCAAGCCAACATTAACTATACTCCCCAGAATAAAGCGGAAAATTCCCAGTTAGATGAATTAGACCTGAGCGATCTATTAGCAATTCAAGATGTAGAGCAAGAAATAAAAAGTGAGACAAAAACAGAAAAATCTCAGCTCAACACGAACACTACAAATGATTTAACTTCTAGAGGCTCGGACTTAGAAGCACTGTTTGAAGATTTAGAAGAAATACCAGTAGAATCAGAAGATTTGACATCTAGTCTGGAGGAACTATTTGATCGAGAAGATGTAGACTCTTCAAACTCACAAGATTTAATAAATGTGGAGCAGTTAGACTGGCAAGATTTGACACAAAACGATAATAATGATTTGAATAGTTTATTAGATGCTGAAAGTATAGACTTTACTAACCTATCTGCAGAAAATACAGTTGAAAGTAATGACAAGATTCAAGAAAATGATGAAACTTCCGCAGATTTAGAAGACTTATGGCCTACATTAGAAGAGCCAAAAGATAACAATGGATTTAATCAAGATACAGATGAAACATTAGATTTAGATTTAGATTTAGATAAATTACTAGATGTAGTAAGTGAAAAAACTGTTATAGAGACAGAAGAAAGTGAACAATTAATAGTTACTAATAACCAGACAAAAATAGAAGATTATGAATTTATTGCCTTAGAAGCAATACTGAAGGGGGAAAAATCTGAAAATTATAATGTTTTTGTACAACTAGAAGGACTATTAAATGGTGAAGAAATAAACTCGACATCTAAAGTAAATACGGTAGTCGTAGAGAAAAATCCTACACAGGAAATATCAGTAAGTATAACGAACGAGTCAGAAGAACCAGAAGATACCAGTGAGGAAGAGAAATCTGTAGAAAATTCTGATATAGATACCTCTAAATCAAAGAAATCAAAAGTAGTTTCTACTACTAATGCTCCTCGCCCAAAAAAATCTCGCTTTCTAGAACAAACAATTAAAGTACCTGCAAAACAACTAGATAATCTGAGTAACTTAGTAGGTGAACTGGTAGTTAATCGTAATAGTTTAGAACAAGGTCAGGAACGAATGCGTCAGTTCCTAGATAACCTACTCCATCAGGTAATGCTACTAAGTGATGCTGGACAAAGAATGCACGACTTATATGAAAAAACTCTTCTAGAAAGAGCAATTTGGGATAGTCGTCATGGACATCGTTCTAATACCTCTCATATACCAGATACAGAAAACGAAGGCGACTCTGGAAAAAGAAAGTTTGATGACTCTCTCGATCTCGATCGGGTAGAAAACTTTACTCCTTTCCACTTATTAGCTCAGGAGACTATCGAATATATTGTTAGAGTACGAGAGTCTGCGTCTGATATAGAATTTTTGGTTGATGATGCAGAACAAGTAACTCGTCAACTACGACAGGTGACAACTCAACTGCAAGAAGGGTTCACAAGGTCGAGGATGATACCTTTTTCTGAAACGGTACAACTGTTACTTAATTCTGTGCGACGCAGAGCAAAGGAGTTGTACCGTAAAGACGTAGAACTAGAGGTAGAAGGGAGAGAAACTTTGATTGACAAAATGATTCAGGATAAGCTTTCTGACCCGATGAAACATCTAATGAATAACGCTATAAGTCACGGAATTGAAAAACCCCAAGAACGTCTAAGTGCAGGTAAATCTTCAACGGGTACAATCGCAATTCGTGCTTTTCACCAAGGGAATCAGACGGTAATTTCGGTTGCAGATGATGGGGCGGGAATAGATCCGGAAAAAGTGAAGAAGAAAGCAGTCGAAAAAAATTTGATTACTCAGGAAAAAGCTCAAGGAATGGCTGACCTAGATGTTTATGACTTACTCTTTCATCCTGGTTTTAGTACCGTAGAGCCACACGAGGTTGATGAGGGAAAAGGTCGTGGAGTAGGGTTAGATGTGGTGAAGAAGAATTTGACTGAGATTCGAGGTACTATTAATATTGATTCGACTATTGGCAAGGGTACAACATTTACAATTCGCTTACCGCTGACTTTAAGTATCTCGAAAGCATTGTGTTGTATTAGCGATCGCTCTAAGATTGCTTTCCCTATGGATGGGGTAGAAGATATGGTGAAAGTTGGTAAGGATGAAGTGAAAATAGCAGAAGATGGGCAGAATTACATAGAATGGCGCGGTGCAAAGTTGCCTTTCCGTCACTTGCGAGAGTTACTGGTATATAATCGTCATCTCCGTCGAGGTAATGTTTATGGTATAAATGCTGAAGAGGATATGATTTCAATTGTGGTTTTGCGTTCTGCTTCAGTAGGTATATTTTTAGCGGTGCAAGTCGATCAGGTTTTAGAACAACAGGAAATTGTAATTAAGCAATTAGAAGGTCCTGTACCTAAACCTGTAGGTATTGCAGGTGCAACTGTTTTAGGGGATGGTAAAATTGTGGCGATAGCAGATATTCTTGAGTTGATCGATCTAGCAACAGGAAGAATAAGAGAACAAAGGATTATGCCTGATATCATCACTCCAGAACCTATACCTGTAGCCAAGAAGACTGAGTTAACAGTATTAATTGTGGATGACTCAATTACAGTGCGTGAGTTGTTATCAATGACATTTAGTAAAGCTGGTTATCGGGTTGAACAAGCAAGAGATGGTAAGGATGCTTGGGAAAAACTGCGTGGTGGTTTAGTTTGTGATTTGGTGTTCTGTGATATTGAAATGCCTCGGATGGATGGTTTTGAGTTATTATCTCGGATGCAAAAAGATTCTAATTTGAGTATATTACCTGTGGCAATGTTGACATCTCGCGGTGCAAAAAAACACATGGAAATGGCTTTTGAGTTAGGAGCTAAAGGTTATTTCACTAAACCATATATAGAAGATAAGTTGTTAGACGGGGCAGTGAGTATACTTGAAGGTAAAACTGTTGGAGATGTTGTTAATGCCTAATTAAGTCAAAAGTCAAAAGTCAAAAATAAAAAATAAAAAGTTTCAAGTTTATAGAACCTATTTGCTATAAATTATAAGTATCTGTGCTTTTGGCATAGGAGTCAGTCCTCAGAAGTCAGAATATCTCGAAATTAGGGCTTGCTGAATAAGTATTGAGTGTGAGGGTAGGAGTCAGTCCTCAGGAGTCAGGAAGAATGGGGAATGACAGAGAATTTAGTCCCTATTGCTTTTCAGAACTTTTACTTGACAAAAACCAACGTTATCAGAGATAATAGTTGATTGTGTGTCTAAATCCTGCTCGGACCAGGTTCGGACATAGTAAAAGCTGGTAAAGCAAGAAAGGCGTTTGCCTATCTCAAGTAACGAAATTACCACTCAAGGTATGAGTTTCAGAACCAGCTACCTGTACGGCAACCCCATAACACAGATTAATGAGTTACGCAATTATTGAAACAGGCGGAAAACAACTAAGAGTAGAACCAGGTCGCTTTTATGATATCGAACTTCTAGCCGCAGAAGAGGGAGAGCAAATTTCCCTTGAGAATGTGCTTCTAGTTCAACATGATGGTGATGTTCATATTGGTCAACCTCTTGTAGAAGGTGCCCTTGTAGAAGGGACGGTTATGAGACATTTGCGGGGCAAAAAGATTATTGTCTACAAAATGCGACCTAAAAAGAAGACTCGTAAAAAAAGAGGACATCGCCAAGAACTTACCCGCCTAATGATTGACTCCATAAGTCTCAATGGCAAAGTATTAGCATCGGAAGAAAAATCCTCAGCAGCAGAACCTCAAACTTCCGCTACAGAAGTAACCCCAGTATCAACTGAGACCGTTACTGAAACTCCAACTGAACCCACAGAAGTGAGTAGTTCTGTAGAAACAGAGACTACAGTAGAAGTTGAAACTGCATCTGAAGAAAAACCAGAAAATCAGGCAGAATAGTTACAGCAGTTATTATAAATAGTAAAATTCGGAGGAAATTATGGCCCACAAAAAAGGTACTGGTAGTACCCGCAACGGTCGTGACTCTAACGCCCAGAGATTAGGTGTTAAACGCTATGGTGGTCAAGTTGTCAAAGCAGGTAATATTCTTGTGAGACAACGTGGCAGCAAATTCCATGCAGGCAATAATGTTGGTGTCGGTAGTGACTATACTTTATTTGCTTTAGTTGAAGGTGTTGTAACTTTTGAAAGAAAAGGTAAAAGTCGGAAAAAAGTTAGCGTTTATCCTGTAGCTCAAGAAGCTAATGTTGCTGTAGCTGAAGCTTAAGTCATTTTAATTGAAGCTAGGCAATAAATGTTTTCTGAAACATTTGTAGAGACCTTCCATAGAAGGTCTCTACATTATTTTGTGGAGATATCTTTTGATCAAATTTAAGATATATTGTTTTATTATTTCCTGTTGCCTATTCCCTTTTCCCTAAAATTATCCAATATCTCACAACTTAAGTCATATTGGCATATTTGTCCAGTCAACTAGAAGGAGAAAATTTTACCAAAAATTACGGTTATCTTTTCTGATAGTGTCAGATTTATGACTTTCTAGCAAATATCAAAGAAAAATTATTAGATGGCATATCAATTTTTTCTTGGAGTTTTAAATCATAGTTTTCTGCTGCTTTTTTCAAATCAGCAATATCTTTTAATCCCCATTCAGGAACTCCTGTTGAATTTAAAGTTGCATTAAAATCTTTGTTTGATTCACTATTAAATGTTCCATCAACTTTAAAAGGACCATAAATCAGTAAAAACCCATTTTCATTGAGTAACTGTGCAGCACACTCCATCATGCCATCAGCAATAGAAATTGGTGCAACTTGGAAAATATTTATGCAGAAAATAGCAGAATAGGAATTCTTTGTGTCTAAATTCAACCAAGTTTCAGGTTGAGTTAAATCAATATATAAAGGCTCATAAACATTATCGTTGCCAAGTTCTTGTGAGATACCTTTGATATTATCAAAAACTTCAGTATCTTGCTCTGATGGTTGAAAAGATAAGTGCTTAAAATGAGGTGCAAAATAATTAATATGCATTCCACTACCACTAGCAATTTCTAGAATAAAACCTGCTTCTTTAGGCAATTTTTCTTTTAAAACATTTAAGATTGGTTCGCGATTACGCGCTCCTGCCCACGCTACATATTCGCTTAAAGGATGAGGGTCTAAAGGTGGTTTTTCCTGATTCATAAGTATTTGCTCTAAGTATCTATAATAAATTCACAAAACTCCAAAGTTTCTAGATAAAACTTTATAGAATCTTCTTTTCTCGATCTTAATATCATGTCCGGTTGAACAGTGATAAATAAATAACTAGGTCGGAGTCAGGAGTCAGGAGTCAGGAGTCAAGAGGGAAGAAAGAATAATAGGAGAAGAAGGAGAAAGTTTTTTTATAACTAATTATCCGGACATGATCTTACAAACTAATAATACCAATTTTAAATCAAATTATCTTCTATTTTGTAGAATTGAAAAAAGTCCTCCTACAATCAAGATTAACCATGTATTTTTACTCGTCCATTATATCATGTCTACTTAATTCGCGATAAAGTTTAGTTCTGCTTACCGAATCATTAAGGTTTAAAGCCTCTTCTTTAAAGGAGAAACAATGAATTTATTTTCCTTTTATTCAATCCTCTTCCTTTTAGGGAGAGGTAATTATCAATTATCAATTATCAATTATCAATTATTGAAGCATTTCCTGTCCTACCGCGAAAGCAAAACAAAAAAACTTTCTCTTCCTGATACCTTCTTTACTTATTTCTCTTCACCCTTCCGACTCCTAACTTGTACCAAATTATTTATAACTGTTCAACTAGATTCCCATTCACGTTGTCGTAGCGTCCTGTAGAGAATATCTCAAGCCACTGAGATAGGACTTTTATACCATTTATTTAATTATTATAGCAATCCGCCCATAGGTCGTGGGTAATCAAAAAGTAGATAAAAAACTTGAAACTCCTGCCTGTTATCTGTTCCCCGTTCCCTGTTCCCTAAAAGCGGTAAGATTTTTATACACAAATAAAATAGGACTGCTATATTATATACCTTTACCTTATAAGTATTCAGACTGTTTTTTTGATATTTTTGGCTCAAGAATATCTTGTTTTCAACTGTATTGGAATCTGAATAACAAACTCTGTTCCTTCTCCTAATTGGGAATAACAAAATATTTTTCCACCATGTTTTTCTGTAATAATATCATGGCTAATTGATAAACCTAATCCTGTTCCTTTGCCAACTTCTTTAGTTGTAAAAAAAGGGTCAAATAATTTTAACTTTATTTCTTCGTTTATTCCCGGACCATTATCTATAATTCTGATAGTAACCCAATCAAAATTTAATACTTCTGTTTGTATTTGGATTTGAGGCGAATTTGCCTTAATCTCTTGAATATTTTTTTCTTGATATTCATTTAATGCATCAATAGCATTACTGATAATATTCATAAATACTTGGTTAATTTGCCCACAATAGCATTGTATTTTCGGCAATTTTCCGTAATTCTTAATCACTTTAATATTTGGAGAATTAGGTGTAGAGTACAAGCGATTTTTTAGAATCATTAAGGTACTATCTAAAGCTTCGTGAATATCTATATACTTAATTTCTGATTCATCTAAACGAGAAAAGATTCGCATTGTTCTGACAATTTCACGAATTCTTTGTGTTCCTATACTCATTGATTGGAGCAATTTTGTTAGGTCTTCGATGATAAATTCTAAATCAATCTCCTTAATTTCCTCTTGAATTTCTGGAGGTGGCTCTGGATAGTATTGCTGATATAATTGAATTAATCTTAATAAATTTTGAGCATATTCTTGAGCAGGACTCAAATTCCCATGGATAAAATTCACTGGGTTATTAATTTCATGGGCAATTCCAGCAGCTATTTTTCCTAAAGCTGAAAGTTTCTCTTTCTGAATTAACTGCATCTGAGTTTCTTGTAACTCATGTAAGGCCAGCTTTAACTTGGCTTGAATATTTAATTCCTGAATTTTTTGATTCAGTAGAATAAAGCTATTATTGGCTTCACTCTTTTTTTCCAGACGTAAAAGGAGTTGAGCTGCTGATTCAAGTTGCTTTGGCTGAATTACAGCTCCTTCTGAACGACAAATAACTGTATTTCCAGTAGATGTGCGAATTGTGAGGGAACCTATAACCATTTTCCGACTTCTTGAACAAGCCTGCAAATATTTCTTTATATTCTCTTCTTTGTCCGTGAGAAATTCACAAAGCTGTTTACCTTTTAACTCTTTAGTAGATAACTCAAACAGGGAAGTACCTGGCTTATTGATGGCTAGAATTTCACCTGTTGAATTGAGAAATATAGAGGGTTCAGGTAACACCCTAGCTAATTCAGTAAACTGTTCAGGAGTCATGTTTGATACTTTCACAAAAAATCTGGTTTAAAGCTTCCCCCCTTTCTGGGAGATTTTAATATTCTATAATTCAGACAAGTCTAAAAGCCTTGATTTGCTAAATCAAAAGATCATTTCTATCTCTTCAAACCAGTAAATAATATTATCTCTGCTTGAAAGTTATAAATAATTAAGTCTGAGGACTGAAGACAAAGTTAGGAGAGGCAATATGGGCAAAAGAAAAATACTTCTTACCTTCCCTGTATCTTCTCGATATAGCTCTGATAACATCTGAAAATGAGTTCTAATAATTAGGTTTGAGGATAGAAAAGAAAGAAGGTATTCATATCATGTCCGGTTGAATAATTAGAAATAATAAAGGAGGCGTTAGGAGTCAGGAGCAAAAAGGAAGGCATAATTACAGAGAAAGTTTTTTTCAACACTAATTAACCAGACATAATATAAATCAAATAAATGATGTTTTATGCTTTAAAGTATTCTCTTCCCTCTGCATCTTCTGCATCTTCTGTTAGTTTTAAATAAACTACTACCCGACAGCTCTCATCCCCTTCTGCAATTGTTTCTTGCAACTCAACTTTAGCATACCCTAAATTATTAGCTGTAATTGAACCAAAAACATTAGAAGTCATCATACACATAGAAGGACGATCAATAACTTTTTCAGCAAACGGACAAACTCGGTTACCAAAAACAATTTTTTCATCATCCTCCTCAATTATGTAAAAATCTCCTTGAATTCTTTTCTTCAAATCTACTAATACTTGAGCAACTTCTTCCCGAGAAAGGTTAGAAACGTTCAATGCAGATTTATAACTACTATTGATTTGGTCTCCCATAGCTTGACCTACAACACTAATAAAACCTGCTGCTTCTTCTAACCCGACAATCTCCTGTAATGTTCCCGATAGTTCCCGAATTAAGGTTCGTAGGAATACGTCTCGTTCGAGGATGAGATCAAGCTGAGAAATAGGGTTTGGAATATCTTGAGATAAACTCATAATCAAAATAATTGAGATTTTTATAACTTTTCTATTATCACTATAGCTGTATTTAATATCTGGACTACAATACTTTTTAATAATACTATAAATACATAGATTTTTCTTATACCAATTTTCTTGAAAAATGTTATATCAAATATGTGGAATTAGGTATAAAAAAAATGTCCGAGTAACTTATAGCGGTTTTCACTTCATGACTTGCATTACTTCTTCCTTCTTCCTTTAAACCGAAATCTCTGTACTCTAAAAAACATGAAAACTGCTATAATTCTTAAATATTTCCCTCTTCATCTTCCCTTCTAACTTCTGAGTCCTAAGTCCTAAGGAATTATGCGATGCTACCGGATTTGATATTAGACTATAGACATAAGACATAGACATGAAAAAGAAAAGATATAACTCTTTTTGCAAGAGTAGACAACAGCTCCAGAAGATAACAGGTAAAAGAGAAGAGATTTGAAGGAGGTTTTTTTAGGAAAAATTAGCAACTTTTCCGGAATTTGTCACAATTTATGCGAAAATCTAATTATTGATACACCCTGATTGATCAAACCCAGCCAAAATTGGCTGGGTTTTCTTTATTCTTTTTCTTTTGAAAGTTGGTACTAGATACTAAAATTATATAGCACTACGTTACCAATGGATAATGGATAATTAATCAATTTGGCTTATTGCCTCTCCGTTTCAAATTAAGAAGCATTTCTGCTTCATAAAACTGATATAAAACGTCATATAACGACATTTTAATATTTACTTCCTGCTTCTACTTCTCTCCATACCTATTCCCTGTTCCCTAAAACCCTAAATATATGTACTTCATAACAGCAGAAACCGCTGTAAATTTTGGCTTTTAACCTTTGTATTGTGCCTAGCGCTATAGGTGTTGAGAATTTTTTATAGGAGTTGCTTTGAGGATAATTTCTGGACTTCGGACGGATATCTTAGTTATCAAAATTACCGAATTATTAATAATTAAATAATTATGGTTTAAAGCCTCCCCTTGGATAGGGGAAAAAAGCGGTCGTTTCGGCGCTTGAGCCGACATGAAAAGCGGAGCTTCCCGTAGGGTGGGATGGCGTTAGCGGAGCGGCTCTGCATTCTTCGGGTCTCCTTTCCCTCCGGGACGCTACGCGTTTCGCTGCGCGACATATAAAGCGGAGCTTTGCGCTAGCAAACGCCATATCCAATCGACCAAGAGAAGAAATAATATTTCCTTATTTTAAATCAAGAACGGTTTTAACCAGAGGTAATTATCAATTATCAATTATCCATTATCAATTAATGAACCTATCTGAATTCTTAAGGAATTAGAATCTATATTCTACAGTCATTCAACAACGCCTTAAATTTTCTTAGGTTTTTCTACTAATAATCATAATTGTGACAGGGTTAAGAGGATTAAATCGAGTTAAATTAGCTACAGGTATAGAACGAGATAACTGCACCTGCAAAAGACGATAACTCCAAGAGCGATCGCTCCTTCTTCTTTCCTCTACCCAACTCACAGCAGTATGCAAATTTTCCAAAGTTGTAAATGCTAAAACTATTACTCCTCCAGGTAGCATTCTAATTCCACAAACTCCCAGAATATTTCTGAGTTTACCACTATTACCCCCAATAAAAATTCTATGGGGAGGGCGAAGATGATGTAAAATTTCGGGAGCATTACCGTGAATAGAAACTACATTTTTCACCTGAAAGCGACGGCAATTTTCTTCAATTAAACCTGTTCCTGCTGAAGTTTTTTCAATTGCATATACTATAGAATTACTGCAAAGGCGAGCAATTTCAACTGAAACAGAACCTGTTCCAGCACCAATATCCCATACTATTTGTCCTGGTTGTAAACTCAACTCAGCTAAAATTAACACCCGCACTTCCCGTTTCGTCATCAACCCTGGGCGGTCATCATAACTTAAAAAATAATTATCTGGTATCCCCAACAGAGGCAAATTAACTAAATCTACAGTTTGATTAGCTATTATAGCTTGACGCAATAATACTACCAAATTTAACGGTGCAAATATTTCCTGTTGTACTGCATCTATAGACAATTTTTGCACCCGTTCATCCTCACTACCAAGATTTTCACATACCCAAAATTGATATGTAGTTGGTAAATTTAAAGCTAGTAGCAAATTAGCGATCGCCTTTGGTGTATTCGTTGGATCTGTTAACACAGCAATTTTCTCAACTCCCTGCTGTAAAGCTTGAATTAACTCATCCATAGAGCGACCATGAACGCTAATTATTTTTGCATCTTGCCAAGGAATTTTGATGCGACTAAAAGCTAATTGTACAGAACTCAGATGGGGGTAAAACCTTAATTTTTCTGCTGGGAAATGTGTTACTAATAACCTTCCTAAACCAAAAAATAGGGGATCTCCTGAAGCTAAAACCACTATACAACTATTAGGAGTATCTAAATGCTGTCGTATTTCTACAATTGCCTCAAGTACATCTCCAAGTAAAATAGTTTCGGCGTTATGATTAGGAAAATAACGGAGATGGCGATCGCTTCCTACCAATAAAGTCGCTCTTTCCACAATTTTCCGTACTAACTCATTTAGTCCACTAACTCCATCTAAACCTATGCCAATAACATTTATAGTCACGATAATTACGTTTTTTCCCTACTTGTCCCTGAGTCTCTCCATCTAGTTTTTCACCTATTGTTCTATAAGTCTACACCCTATAGAATGGAAAATTTCTATAAGCGAATGACCAAAAAATAAGGTTTCCAGCCTTCCTTTTTCAGGGGATGAAAAAGATATTCGATCAAAAAAAATCCTTAACTGAACCGTATTGAGTAATAACTGTTAATGAAGTTCCTCCGCAGGAGACTAAGTGTTCAATAATTGATAATGGATAATTGATAATTACCTCTCCCTAAAACGGATTGGATTGAATAAAAGGAAAATAAATTCATTGTTTCTCCACGGCGAGTGAGAGGCTTTAAACCTTAATTATTCGGTAACTGATAATTGAAATAACCCGCCGAAAATGGAATTATTCGGCGGGACTCAAATTATATTCACCAATTCTTCTATCTATATAACTAATAGACTTCTCCAAAAATGAAAAATCAAATCAATTCTTATCCATAAATTATCAATTACTCCCCCCTGTTCCCTGTTCCCTGTTCCCTGTTCCCTCTTTTCTGGAGATATCTAATGAAGTCAGGTCTTATTTATGGCCTGATTTCATTGTAAATCTACTACAGGCCAATCAGGTTGTTGATAGTACCGCATCATATCATCAAACTTTCGGAGTTCTCCACGATTTACCAAAATTTCTGGAGTAGTTTCCAACCATTGATGATTTAGTTCTGAAATACTATCTGCCAAACCAGCAATATCTAAATCTGATAGAATTTCCCCAAAATATCCCAAGGTAACATGAGCAGTAAAATGATATTGCTGTTCAATACCTAAAGCAATGAAATTAGGATTTTGATAAATTGACCGACGTAATTTTAGAACTTGCTCATAAGAACCTTCATCTTTTGGCACTAAACAAACACCAATTGCTCTAGTCATGACTATAATTCCAAAAATTTGCCATTGAATTTTATGGCCATTTGGGGAAATAGATAACTCCTGAAAACTTTCTCCAATACAAGAGCGTAATTTTTCCTCAAATTGAGGATTATTTTGACTAGCATTTATAAAGGCACTTTCCCAAATTAAATCAGCCAAGGTTAAATGAAAACTATTGCTAGGTACCGGAATCATTAAACTGGGACCGAATAGTTCCTTTAATTTGTCTTGACATTGTTGTAAATGCTGATAAAAATTACTATTTTGTGAGTCCTCTTCCCCTGGTGGAGTAATTACCGAATAACCAGGAAAAGGTGTAGCCTGAAATTGGCCATCCAGCTTAGTAAATTTTGGAGAAGGTTGGATATATTCCAACTGAGACTTGTAACTTTGTAGTAGCGTCATCTGAGCTACTCGGTTAATGTAGTTCTGATATGTATCGTCCAATCTAATTGCCCCTTATCATTTCAGTTATCAGTTAGCCTCCTATCGGAGGAACTGCGTTAACAGTTAAAAGTTATCAGTACCTCCTGCTGAACCAGGAGGGTTCAAAATACGGAATATTATTTTTTTATCCCCTTGAAAGAGGAGGCTTGAAACCCAAATTTTTAGGTCAAATAATAGCTTCTTATGCCAATTTACCTCTACTTTGGCGAGGATGAATATTCAATGATGCAAGCTGTTAATGCTTTGCGTGAATCTGTCCTCGATCCTACCTGGGCTAGCTTTAATTATGACAAAATTTCGCCAGCAACAGATGCAGTTCAAACTGGATTAAATCAGGCCATGACTCCACCGTTTGGTTCTGGTAGTCGTTTTGTCTGGCTCGTCGATACTAATATAACTCAGCATTGCTCACAAAATTTGTTGGAAGATTTGGAACGGACTCTACCTCAAATTCCTGGAACAACTGTGCTATTATTTACTACTTCCAATAAACCTGATAAAAGACTTAAGTCTACAAAATTGATCCAAAAAGTGGCTCAAGTTCGAGATTTTTCTCCTATTCCTCCTTGGAAAACAGAATTATTGGAGCAGCAAGTCAAGGAAATGGCTCAGGAAATAGGAGTTAAACTTACTCCTGCTGGAATTACTTTTTTGGCAGAAGCTTTAGGTAACGATCGCCGACAACTCCATAGTGAGTTGACTAAATTGCAACTTTATGCTTCTCAAAATACTGTTTTAGATTTAGAAGTAATTACTACTCTGGTGGGGTCTCAGACTCAAAGTAGTCTAAAGTTGGCCACAGCTATTCGTTCGGGAGATACAGTTAAAGCTTTGGAGCTAGTATCAGATTTAATTGCCCACAATGAACATCCATTAAGAATAGTAGCCACTTTAGTAGGCCAATTTAGAACATGGTTTTGGGTAAAATTAATGATAGAGAGAGGAGAAAAAGATGAAAAGGCGATCGCCCAAGCTGCAGAAATAGGCAACCCTAAACGGGTATATTTTTTACGACAGGAGGTGAAGTCTTTATCATTAAATAAGTTACAGAAAACCTTACCTTTATTACTAGAGTTGGAGGTAAGTCTCAAGCAAGGAAAAGAGGAAATATCTACCCTACAAACCAAAGTCATTGAACTTTGTCAGCTATTTTCTCAGAAAAGATATGTCTAGAAAAGTTGATTAAACTATCAGGGGCTGAAACTCAAAATTCATAGTTAATTATCCTTACATTTATTAGAATAAATTACAGCAACCCTAAATAATTTATCAAAAATCAAGAAATAGATAAAAACTGGAAAATTATTACTTCTGTTGCCTGTTGTATTTTTACCGAAAAATCAAGGTTAAAAGCTTATCCTTTCAAGGAAAAACAAGAAAAATTTTTCCTTTTATTCAATCCTCTTCCTAAAAGGAAGAGGTAATTATCAATTATCAATTATTGAATAAATGTTTTGTTCACAACCTATTTGGGATTGCTATATAATATTTGTGCTTCAGGTTTTTTCTGGCCATAATTAAATTTATGGGGATGTATGTGAAAGGCAAAAAAGAAAAAATTATAGACTGGAAAAAAACTTAAAAATATTTCACAATTAATTCCAACCTGATTACCAATGGATAATGGATAATTGATAATTACTCTATCCGGCTTTATTGCCTCTCCTAATAATGAATAATCCTCAATCTTCAATATCATTTTGTAAGCATTTAGGTATGATAAGTCAGTATTTTATACGGAAAAAGCTTTTGAAAGTAATAACTAAAAACATTAGCTGCTGATACCAATTAACTTTAAAAATGTCACAAATATAGTCATTCTGAATAAGACTGGGACGAGTGTTTGTTTACCTAGAAAGGGTTTCAGGCAAAAAAGTGTTTCATCCTTATTTGGAATGACTATAGTTTCAAACTTTAGATGTGAAAGAATTTCCTGAAACTACTGTAGCGTAAAAGTTATGAGTCTATAAAATCTTAATGCATGACTTTTGAATTCCGTGAAACGGTATGACTAATTCCATTCATAACTTTTAATTATCCTAATTGTCCTGGGAGATTAATTCCTCCTTCGGTCTGATAATTAGTTAATAACTTATAACTGACGGCTCAATACTTAGCCTATCTCAAATCACTATTTTTCAAAATTCATAAAGTTAACATCAGCATAATTCTAGAATCAGCTCAAGTATTTAATAACTTTTTTGGCTATAGTTAGGGGAGTCCGAGATTTTCTTAAGACTTGTAGTATAATCATTTTTTCAACCAAAGGTATAGACAGATAAAAAGCAAATTTTAATCATTCCATCTTGTGAAAAATTGATAATTTCTGGTAATATAAAACCTAGTAGCAGGTTTTGATAATCCTGCAAATTCTTGGCAGTTGGGCAACCCCGATCCGAGCGGTTGAATATCTTTCCCCCTGTTTAAATCTAGGGTCAAAGTTCCCTTCTTAGGTAGAGACTTAAAACCTAATTTTTTGAAAAATCAAGAATCTACCATTAAGATGGTGAAAATTTTCACCTTTGCCGAAAATACCATTTCCTAATGAAACTGCACTTAATAAAATATAGTTGAAGGGATTAAGTAAGGTTGATTTGTTGCCATCAAATATTTATGGTAAGTTCCTGATAAATCTAATTTATAAGGGTTGAAACTGTAATTAAATATTCAGCAGCGATCTGTGCCAAAAAAATCAGCTTTAATAGGGAATTATTAAGGGCATTGTTACAAAGAAATGGTATAAGAATATCAAAATTGATTATAGTAATTAAGTAAATTAACTGTTCGCCCTTCAGCCCAAAGGAGCGCTAGTCATGACATCAAACAATCTGCGGGAACTTGCTAAACAAGGAGATCCAAAAGTTATCTCCTCAATTATCAATCATTCACTACAAAAAAAAGGGATTGATGTCCAAGTAACTAAGGACAATGATTCTCTTGAAGTTAAACTCGAATCGGATCAAATTTCTAATCAACAAGCTTCTCTTGTTGAATTTATCCGAACTGGAATCGAGAAATTGGGAGTTGAATCAATTAACAATGTCAAGGTATATGGTGTTCAGACTGGAGATAGTAGACCAGTCTGGGAAGAGGAATTTTTTTTAGGTACGCCACCAATACCCGATACATACGAAGTTGAAGAAGAATCTGAACGAGAAGATTTTTCAGAAACTGTAGATGACTTCGATCAAGACTTGGAAACTGTATACGAAACAGAAACAGATGAAGATTATTACGAGGAAGGAGAATACGACGAGGAAGGAGAATACGAAGAAGAAGATGATGATTTATCAGAGCAACCTCAGTCTCAAAAAAAGAAGATTCCTTTAATCCCGTTAATATTCGGAGGTGTATTAGCAGTAGTAGCTGCCCTTGCTGCATTGCACTTTAGTGGAATATTTCCACTTCCATTACCATTTCTGAGTCAGTCAAAGTCAGAAAACACTGAAGCTAATCAGACTAAGGAACCTACATCAGAAACTTCTCCTGACGATCCTCAGACTTCAGCAACTCCAAAAACAGAAACTACAGCAGCCGACTCTAACCCTTGGTATTTTGGTGTCACGAGCGCCCAAAGTGCTGCCCAAAAAGCTCAGACAGCTCAAACAAAATCTGAATGGAATGCAGTAGCTAGTGACTGGCAAAAAGCTGTCGATCTAATGAAAAAAGTGCCAGAGTCTGACCCAAATTATCAAACAGCACAAACAAAAGTTCTTGAGTATCAAAATAATTTAGATATAGCAAAGCAGAGAGCAGATAAAGCTCCTAATTAGGAATCAGCAAACAAAAATATGAAACTTTTTGTACCAGGTCGCCTTTGTTTATTTGGAGAACATAGTGACTGGGCAGCAGGGTATCGCCTTATTAACCCCCAAATAGAGAAAGGTTATACTATTGTAGTAGGAATTAATCAAGGAATTTATGCAGATGTCAAACCCCATCCCACTGATTTAATTGTCAAGACAACTTTCAATAATGACAATCTGATACAGTCATTTAAGTTGCCTATGGAGCCAAAAAAATTATTAGCAGAAGCTCGCCGGGGAGGGGTTTTTAGTTATGTGGCTGGAGTTGCATATCAACTTATCAAAAATTATCCAGTAGGTGGTTTAGAAATAGATAATTATTTCACAGATTTACCAATTAAAAAAGGTCTATCATCAAGTGCTGCTATTTGTGTATTGGTGGCTAGAGCTTTTAACTTATTGTATGATTTAAACCTAAGTATTAGAGATGAAATGGAGTTAGCTTATCAGGGAGAAGTTACTACCCCTTCTCGTTGTGGTAGGATGGACCAAGCTTGTGCTTATGGTAAGCAGCCAATTATGATGATATTTGATGGGGAAAAAACAGATATTATCGAACTTAATCAGCCAAAAAAAGATTTATTTTTCGCGATCGTTGACTTAGGTGCTAGCAAAGATACTACAGAAATATTGACTAGATTAAATAAATGTTATACAGAAGAACTCAATGACATAAATGAGAATGTACAACATTATCTTGGGGTTATTAATGCTGATATTACTCAACAAGCAGCATTAGCCTTGCAACAAGGGGATGCAGAAAAAATAGGTAGCTTGATGGTCAAAGCACAAACCGAATTTGATAAATATATGATACCCGCTTGTCCTTCACAATTAACATCTCCTGTACTGCACTCATTACTCAATTATCCACCTCTCCAAGAATATATTTGGGGTGGTAAAGGAGTAGGGTCTCAAGGAGATGGAACAGCTCAATTTATTGCTAAAGATGCAGCTAGTCAAGATAAGCTAATTGAAATAATTAAGGATAATTTTCCTAGAATGCAATGTTTGAAATTAGTAGTTAGAGGTGGCGTTGTCAACTAAATATTAAATCTGGGATACTACTAAGGGTTCACATCCTGCCAGTAGAGTCTTGGTATCCATTCCCTCTACTAGCAATATTCATAACTTAGGCAAAATAAGGTATTTCTGTCATTATGTTTTCGGTTATCGCCGACATATTTGCAGAGTAGTTATACCAATTCCCATGCATTAATGCTATACTTGATTAATACTTCAGTTATTAAGTAATTACCTTGGGAGAATTACCTTTTTGCTGATTTGAGACAATTTAATCTTTGATTATCCTTATTTTGACTTCTCCCGTACGGACGTATCGCTGCGCGACATGTTTGCGGAGCATTCCGGAACGGAAAACGCATTTTTGTTATCCAACGTCCGTACACTCCCCTACTCCCCTACTCAATCAAATGTAGAAAAGTTTTTGAGAAATGGTATTAGTCAGGATAGTCATCTCAAGTCCATACTTTTGTGCTAGATGACTAAACCCTGATTCAGTTAATATTTCAACCTTCTTGGATATTGGAAATAGTTGGTTTTTCTTGTTTCCGATACTATGAGTGCTAACAATTATTAACAATGCACAGCAAGATTAACCTACTGAGGGAGTATCTCCCAATGTGGTAGAAAATTTTTCTACCACGATGCATGATCAAAATTCCACGCGCTCCATTTAAGTCGCGATAGAACATCCGTTCCGCTTCGCGATCGAGGCGGAAACCAACCGATACCAGTAACAATTTTTTGGCTACCTAAATTGTTGAGGATTTCACCAGTCCAGCTAACGGTTTTGCTAGTATAAGCTTCACTTACATCTAAGACTATTTTGTTGTATTCAGCAGCTTTATGTTTCAAGAAAAGCTCAAACCTGTAATGCGCCCAAGTCAACATTTGCCTAACTGATTGACAAAATATCCCTCTATTTTTGCGCCACAATTTATCTGAACACTTATATGAGTTAGAGGATAAATAAGAATCTAGATTTTTCCTGTTAATTTTCACCTTAAAGCCAAAAACAGGCGTTGGTGAATACTGGGATGATTGAGACTGACACGGGGACACGGAGAAACGGAGAAACGGGGATTATGGTTGATGCTCTCTGACAAAATCATCCCGCAACTATGCAATGCCCCAGAAACAAATAGGGAGAATCTGGAAATTTTGACAATATTGATACATTAAGTAGGTAATGATTTTCAAGGGTTTAATTAGCCTCTAAATCTCAGTCAATTAAAATTCCCGACTCTCCATTCCACTTATTCTTCTATTTGTGAGCCATTACCATTAGTATCACTAGCTTTTTCATCATCCACTTGTTTCAAATGAATATGTTTGTATCCTAGCTTGATTTCAAATTCATCTCCTGGTTTTAAACCCATCGTTTCAGTATAAGTAGCTCCTATAACGATTTGGCCATTCTTATGAACGCTAACTCGATAAGTTGGTTCCCTACCGCGACCATCTTTCGTACCATTAGCATCTAAAGGAACTCCTTTTGCTGCTAAAAGTGCATCATAAAAATCTGTGAGATTAACACGAGTATCATCACTTTTTGTGACTGTGTAATATCCACAGCGTTTAGCAGTTTCTCTTCGTGGTAAGTCAGAAAGTTCTTTTACTTTTTGTAGCAAAGCCTTTCCCGTTAGTGGGAGTGTCGCATTTTCAACCATAGTTCTTAATAATTCTCCTTACTCTATTAATACTATACTAAATCAATTTTAGTGAAAATTGTTAGGCTTATTAATAATATATACTGAAATTTATCAATTGTGCAAAAAAAATTTTCCTCAAGGATTATATTGTCTAAGGCCATTAATATTTAAGTAGGTAATCTTGATTTCCCTAATGTAGAACTTACTCTTCTAGTTAAGATGAAATTATGAAATAATTTGCAATAGTTCTTACTCTATAAGGATTGTTCTTGGGCAATTTTTTTTGAGGCGGGTGGAGGAAAGAAAAATGTTACAGGTGTAGGTTCAATAATTGATAATTGATAATTACCTCTCCCTAAAAACGGATAGGATTGAATAAAAGGAAATTTTTTTTGTTTCTCCTTGATCATGAGAGGCTTTATACCTTTATTTTTCGGTAAATTATCTAGTCAGTTATTTGAATTGACCATAAAATCATGTCTCAAGCCTCTCCTTCGAAGGGGATAAAACAATAAAATTCACTATTTCAACCCTCCTACTTCAGTAGGAAGTAAAGTTAACTGATAATTGAAATGACCTACTAGGTTTTTCGGGTTTTAATCTACTACTGTAGGCATCCCTAATTTTTTATCAACAACTAGGACATCCGCCTGAATAATAATTTAAAGTTTTTGGGCTTTGTTGCATTATTAATCACAATTTTCCACAGTAATGATTGGTTAATCATCATACTACTCAAGGAAATTGCTGGATTCTGGTACTAACTGTCTTAATTTACTCCCTCCTATATGCCTTAATTTTTCCTACTTTGCAACTTTAGTAATACAGAAAGGGAGTTATCACAACAAAATAATTTCGTTGGCCAGTACATATTATCGGATCTAATTTTGACAAATTATTAGAATAGTTCTATCAAATTCATGTATAGTGGGAATAGGGAGTAGAGAATCAGGAATAGGGAGTGGAAAAAAACAATGCTGTTTAATTTTCTAGTATTGCCAAACTGAGGTTTCCTCTAACTACTAAAAAAACTTAATGTAGCAGTATTTTTTGAACGCTGTTTAATTTTCTAGTATTGCCAAACTCAGCTTTCCTCTAACTGCTAAAAAAAACTTAATGTAGCAGTATTTTTTGAACTTGGTATTAATCTCTAGTGAAAATTTTGGAAATTTTAGACGTGTTATATTTTCTCTCTCTACTGACTCTGTGATTTGATATGAAGAGGATTTATACCAAGGGTGAAAAAAAAATGTTACAAAAATGTATTTTGAGATAAACCGACAAATTCTGAGCCAGTTATTTAGTTTCAACTTCTGCCTAGTTGCTAGATAGATACGATATTATTCAATAATGGATAATGGGTAATGGATAATGGATAATGGATAATTGATAATTGATAATTACCTCTCCCTAAAAACGGATAGGATTGAATAAAAGGAAAATTTTTTCTCTCTTGGTCGATTGGATATGGCGTTTAGCTGGCGCACAACTTTCCTGACGGAATGCTGCTAATTACGCGTTTTGCGGAACGCTAAACTTTCCGTTCCGGAATGCTCCGCAAACGACCGCTTGTTTCTCCTTGAAAGTAGAGGCTTTAAACCTTTATTTTTCGGTAAGTTAGGATCAGATCAGTATCAGCACGTTTAAAACTTGTCATAGTTTCCATAACTACCTTTTGCTCATCTATCCAGCCATTTAATGCAGCAGCTTTAATCATTGAATATTCTCCCGATACATTGTAAACTGCTACTGGTAAATTTGTAGCTTCCTTCACTCGCCAAATAATATCCATGTAGGCTAAAGCAGGCTTTACCATCAGCAGTTCCGCTCCTTCAGCAATATCTAGCTGAATTTCTTTGAGAGCTTCTGTACCATTTGGTGGGTCCATTTGATAGGTTCTGTGATCGCCAAACTGAGGAGCAGAGTCAGCAGCATCTCGAAATGGTCCATAATATGAGGAAGCATACTTAGCAGCATAAGATAAAATCGGAATACTTTCAAACCCTGCTTGGTCTAAACCTGACCTAATTGCTTGTACAAAGACATCCATCATACCAGATGGCGCAATTACATCAGCACCTGCTTGAACTTGAGAAACGACAGTTTTTTTCAGCAATTCTAAGGTAGGATCGTTTAACACACGACCTGTTAAGTCTTTTGCTTCCAAATAACCACAGTCACCATGATCGGTATACTCAGACAGACAAGTATCGACAATAACGAATAAATCTGGTACTGCTTCTTTGACGGCGGTTGTAGCTTTTTGGACAATACCACAATCATGCCAAGCTCCTGTAGCTTCAGTGTCTTTATCTTCAGGAATGCCAAACAAGATAATTGCAGGAATTCCTAAATCATAAACTTCCTTCGCTTCCTCAACAATTTTGTCTACTGACAATTGATAGACTCCTGGCATTGACTTTACTTCATTAGCTACTTTTTCTCCTGGTACAGCAAACAAGGGATAGATAATATCATGTCCGCTGGTATCGTTTGTGTAAACCCAAGCATGAGTATCTATAGGAAATTTAAGTTTTTTCAGGCTTTTAAACCTTCTCTCCTAGATAACTAAAGCCTTCTTCCTTCTTCCTTCTTCCTTACCCTGACCTTACAATACCGATGCTACCGGACATCATATAATACCATTTCTCAAAAACTTTATCTATTTCAGGGTAGGGGAGTGTAGGGACGTTTTGCTGCACAACATGGAAAGCTCCGCATTCCGGAACGGAAAACGCATTTTTGCCTGTGCAACGTCCCTACCGGAGAAGCAAACATAAGAATAATTAACATTAAACTAGCGAAAAAAAGCAAAAAAATAATTCTGATTGTATCGATCAGTTAATAACTGAAGTATCGCCCAAGTATAGCAATAATGCATGGGAATTGGTATAAGATCATTGACACTAACTATATTTTCTCCTACCATACGACGTAGCTGGGGATGGTTACGAAGGTGACGAGGCCGATACACTGGAAACATATTCTTTTCTTTAATAACTACATTTTTGACTAAGAATAAAGTTTATGATCTTCCTATATCAGAATTGATATTAAAATAACAATTCTTTATATTTAACATGGCCAATTAACTATCAATATATTATTAATTAACAAAACTTAATACAATCTCATATTTGGCATAAAAAACCCTTATTTGGTCACAAACATTACGATAAGCTCTAATAAAGAGGATAAAAAAATATTATCAAATTATAAAAGAAAACATAATATACCACCAAATTTTAATTTTGGTACTAAAATGCAGCAAAAGTTAAAATTTTTGCTACTAAAATTACTTAGGAGAGTGAAGACTATGAAAGAATCAGCACCTGTGCCAATAGGAATTGTAGGTGCTTCTGGCTATGGCGGGGTGCAACTTGTGAAACTTCTCCAAGATCATCCCAAAGTTGAAGTTGTGTACTTGGGAGGAGACAGCAGCGCAGGAAAACCTTTTTCCTCAATTTACCCTCACTTGGAAGATTCTGTAGACTTAATAGTAGAGCCAATTGAGTTGGACAAAATTGCCAGTAAATGTCAAGTAGTTTTCCTTTCCCTACCCAATGGTTTAGCCTGGAAAATGGCACCTACTTTATTAGAAAAAGGATGTAAAGTATTAGACCTATCTGCTGACTATCGGTTTGCTAATCTTGAGACTTATCAATCTTGGTATGGTGGGGAACGGACGGACAAAAATATAGCTGCTACTGCTGTCTATGGTTTACCAGAATTGTATCGCGATCGCATAGCCAATGCTCAACTTATCGGTTGTCCTGGTTGCTATGTTACTGCTAGTCTCTTAGCACTTGCTCCACTATTTAAACAGGGTTTGATAGTACCAGAAACTGCAATTATTGATGCTAAGTCAGGTACATCGGGAGGTGGACGAAAAGCAGCTATTAATCTTTTACTAGCTGAAGCTGATAATTCTATTGGTGCTTATGGAGTAGCTAGTCACCGACACACCCCAGAAATTGAACAAATTTGTAGTAACTTAGCTGGTTATGATGTGAAAGTCCAATTTACTCCCCATCTTATGCCAATGGTACGGGGGATATTAGCGACAGTCTACGGTACCCTCCGAGATCCAGGGTTAGTACGAGAAGACTTATTGACTATTTATAATGCTTTTTATCGTAATTGTCCTTGGGTGAAAATATTACCCAGTGGCACTTATCCTCAGACTAAATGGGTTTGTGGCACTAATCTCTGTTATCTTGGTATTGAAGTCGATCACCGGACGGATAGAGTTATTATCATGTCAGTTATTGATAATCTGATCAAAGGTCAAGCTGGACAAGGAGTTCAGTGTATGAACTTGATGATGGGTTGGGAAGAAACTTTAGGGTTGCCCCAGTTGAGCTTTTATCCTTGATGGTATAGTTTTTTTGGTTTATGTGTATCTGCACCCAGATATGTTTCTGGCAATTGGTTAGTTAGTTTTTAGAGGCTTATGAATGGGTTTTTGAGATTTTTTCTGGTCATAATAACCTCTTAGAATTTTTCCATTTTGTCAAGTAATATCATGTCCGGTAGCATCGTTATTGTATAGAGAAGATAAGGAAGAAAAAAGAAGTTGCAAGAGAAGAAAAAACCTGACGTAAGGTAGATATTTCCCTAACTTTTACACAAACGATACCAACGGACATGATATGAGTGTAACGTCGGGAGGATGTTAATTAAACCCATCCTTAAGGATGGGATATTATTGCTAAGAGCTGACTGGTCATAGCTGTTAGCTCCGTATTCCGCAGGAAATACTTACCCTTTTTTAACTTATTAAATAAACTTTTCCCTCGTCTAAATCATAATAACCACCCACAACTTTTAATTTATTTTCTTGCACTAACTGGCTAATTACTGGAGAAGAATTTAGGATTTTTATTTGTTGAAATACATTAGCTTTCACAGCATTTTCTACAGGGTTTCCAGGTTTACCTTTAGCACCTTCTACAGCAGGTTTAATTGCAGCAATTATACTACCAATTTGACCAGGAACAGGTTTTCCAGCCATTGCTGCTTTGACTGCCCCACAATTTTCATATCCTAATACCATTAATATCATGTCCGGTTGAACAGTGATAAATAAATAACTGGGGACGAGTCAGGAGTCAGAATAAAAGAAGGAAGAAGGAAGAAGGAAGAAGAAGAAAGTTTTTTTATAACTAATTATCCGGACATGATATAACACTTTTGAACCTAACACCAAAGTGCCAAATTCTATACTACCAATTTCTTCGGTATTAGCAATATTTCCAGCGTCTCTAAGAACAAATAAACCTCCTAAACCTCTATCAAAAATTATCTCAACAGGTACACGATAATCTGCACAATAAACAATACTAGCAAAGGGTTTTTGACCAGTAGCAACTTCTGTTAATCTGGCAATACTTGTATTATAATTTGTACGTTTATTTTCCACAAATATTTTATTTCCTGCCATTAATATTTCCAAAATTTCATCTGGAGACATTTCTGGAGAAACTTGAATTTTGGCAGGTATTGTTGGTGTTTATTCTGGTTGCTGAACATTTTATTTTTGACAGCTAACAGCTAAAGTTGTTGCTCCTGTTGCTAGAGCAAATTTGCCATAATTTAGTATTTTTCTGCGGGAAATGTTACTACTAAAGTTTTCTGGATTTGTACTCATTAGAGTTTTCCTTAATAACTTATATTTTGATGTTTGCAGTCTAGATTATAGCATTTATCAAATTAATCCAGTACAGTTGTTTTTATTCTTTTATAGAATACCTGAAGGGATATATAGAACCCCTGAAGGTATTTATTTTTTTATACATGATGGGGGTGGGGAGTGTGGGAAGTGTGGGGAGGGTGGGGAGATGGAAGCATTTTTCTACCTTTTTCCCCTATTTTATTTCTTAATCTCCTGACTCCTGAGCCAAAAACTCGCAACTTTGCCAAGATACCAAATGGGTTATATAGGCGAATATAGATGGGGAGCTTGGGGAGTGTGGGGGTATTTTTCTACCTTTTTCCCCTATTTTATTTCTCAATTTATTGACTTCTGACTCCTGACTCCTTTGCCAAAAGCTCGTAGCTTTGCAAAGATAACAAATGGCTTCTATATTCCTTATGTTCGGAATTACTATGTAGGGATGTTGTATGCAACGTCCCTACATAATCTATACCCCGTACTTCTAATATTTGCATAGTATTTAAACTGTAACTTATGGTAGGGGTTTAGTTACCGAAAAATTAAGTTATAAACCCTCTCCATTTATAGAGAAAATAAAAGGTAATTATTAATTGTTGAACAAACTCCTATATTACTGCCAAAGATTAGCTAAATATTGACGCACATCAAAAAAATTATCCCAAGATATATAAGACTTTTGCCTTTCATCTAAATACTTAGCTAGGCGATCGCGTGCAAAAACCAACGATGCTTCTAAACCCATATTCAAATCTGTGACTGAATCTCCTATTGCTATTTTTTCACTAGCATCATATAAATTCATCACCTGCACTTTTGCCATTAACTCTGTGTCTCCTTCAAAGTCAGAATGTACCTGCAAAAAATTACCTGTATTACTGACATCCACAGCATAAATAGCTTCTACTCTATTTACTAAATCTCCCAATACCGTCTCTACCATAATTCTAATTCCACCAGAAACCACGACAAACCTTACTCCTTCAGCGTCAAGAAAATCTAATAATTCTATTAACCCTGATCGTATTTTTTTTGTCTTAGAAAATTCAATTATTTCTGGATAACGTTCTGAAGGTATAGCTGACAACATTTGGCGCACACCTTCTCGTAGAGTTATTCGTAATTGATAAATTTCTGGCATAACTTGAGCTGAAACTTCTGGTGCAAAATGCTTCAACATTGCCACAAAAGTTTCCTCGGCAGTAATAGTACCATCAAAGTCACAGAAAACAACAGGTTTTGAGCTATCTAACATTTTTATTGTTTTATATCAAATATGTTTAATATCAAATCCGGATAATTACTTAGTTATATCAAATCCGGTAGCATCGGTATAATTAGATGGTTAATCTAGGAGTCAGGAGTCAGGAGTCAGGAGTCAGGAGGGAAGAGAATTTAGAAAGATTTACACTTTTGCTGATTTTTCGCGAACCGTAGATGAAAATTTTTTTTATACCGAACCCGAGCGGATTTGATATTATTCCGTCATTGCGACTGTAACGGAGTGAAAGGTTTGCGCAGCATTCCGTAAGGAAAGCAATCTCAGGGGTATTAGACATTGCTTCTAATCATAGCAATAACAAACGACTTAATTGCCAAATTTTTTAAAATTTCCTTCCCTTCCAAGTAAAGTTATATCATGTCCGGTTGAATAGTTATAATTAGAGCTTCGTAGTGAAGCTCTAACCCTATCTTATAGTTCGACTTGAGAGCTTTACTACAAACAAACAACAATTTTTTTATCACTAATTATCCGGACATGATGTTAGATATTTTCTTGGCTATTAATATAGAATTTGGGGTTACACAATTAGAAGTGATGAAATGCGAAAGTAGATATTGTGGGATAATTCTTTCCTAAGTATATGTTTATAGTTATATAATTACTTCAATCTCCCCATCTCCCATCACGCCATCACCCCATCACCCCATTTCCTCACTCCAACCCCAAAGCCTGAAAAAACGCCTTTACCCCAGCCTCTCTACCATCAGGATAATCCATAATTCCCGTACCAGCATTCAAAATCACATCCTGACCATAATCTCTTAACACTTGAGATACCACACCTGGTTTAATACCTGCCGAAGGTACAGGAAAAACATCTCGACTCCGAAGAATATCTCTAATTTTTGCTTCTTCAGTAGGGTCGAAACCGAGACTACCATAACTAGCAGGATACAAAACTGCATCCGTACCAGCATGAGCCATCAAAGTTCCCAAGACCACCGGATAAGCCATACCATAGTTAGGAGCAGCACTTATGGCTCCTGCTAAAGCTGGATGAGCAAAAATCGGAACATTAATTTCTGGGTCAGCAGCCAAACTTTCTAATACAGAAAAACCATAAGATAAGACATTTAGTAAAAGTGCATTTGCACCTTCGCGCACTAATAACTTTGCGGTATCCAGTGGATTAGAACATTTCCCCAATTTACTCGTAACATTAACAGCATATAATACAGTCCGACCCGTTTTTTTCTTAACTTCCTCCAACACCTGACGACAAGCATCAAGACGTTTAAGAGTAGGAGCTTCCTCAAGATTTCCCATAATTTCGTCATCTTTAATAATATCCAAACCAGCATAAGCAACTTCTCTTAAAATAGAAGCATAGTCTTCCGTCGATAACCCTAACGCTGGTTTAAAAATTCCCATCAGTGGCGGGCGATCCTTTACTCCCAAAATTTCCCGAATACCTTTAATACCAAATTTCGGACGCAACCCATAATTTTCTGGTAGACGCACCGCTAAGACTTTAGCAGTACCCGCCATGGAATATTTACCAAAAATCATAGTTAACAGACTGGGAATATCTCCTTCCACATTTGCTTCTGGAAAAGCAACAGTAACTACACTATCCCCTTCTGGGTTAGTCACACCCTTGACAACTTTCCCTAAATGTGAGTGCAAAAACTTTTCTCTATGGGCAAAATTTGCACCCCAAGTACCTGCTGTTTGTCCCACTGCAATAATTTGGCCTTGTTTTTCAGCATCTACCTCTGGTGGGAAAATGTAGTCAACCTCAATAGTCATAAATTCCTCAGTTAAACTTCTATTAAATAATTTATAGGGCTTTGTTGCATGAAAGTATATAACTGCCGCACTTGCTCCGCATATGTACAATAATAATTTGTCGAAACTGCTGTAGCTATTGGACAATAGATGAATAGAACATCAATTTTAAAAATAAAAAGGCTGAAACTTTTGCAAATTAAAGCTTTGAGGTTTAATTTCTCAGCCCTAACTATTGGACAATAGATGAATAGAACTTCAATAATCGCGAAAGAGACCGATATAGCTGCGGAATGGATGCTCTATCGCTACTTTCATGCAACAAAGTCAATTTATAGCACTACACAAATAGTGGGCAGATATTTATAAATACTGCTTCATAAAACCGATATAAAACGTCAAAAAAAGTTACATTTTACTGTTTACTTCCTGCTTCCACCGGAACTGTCGGCAGCACTCCGTCCACAGGCATTCACGGTCAAGCCGACCGCCCGATCGCAAATTGATACTTGCGTTTAAATCTCTATCTATTGACAAGCCACAGTCAGGGCAATCATACCTTCTCAGGTTTAACGGCATATCTTGGACGTGACCACACCTGCAACAAGTCTTTGATGATGGAAAAAATCTATCTACTACTACTAACTCCGAACCATACCATTGGCATTTGTATTCTAGCTGTCGCCTGAACTCATAAAATCACTATCTGCTAATTGATTTAGCTAGCTTATGGTTAGCTAACATACCCCTCACATTCAAATCTTCAATGACAATTGTGCCGTGGTTCTTGGCTAGGTAAGTTGTCAATTTATGAAGTGCGTCTTTACGGATGTTAGCTACTTTGGTGTGTAGCCTGGCAATTTTAAGTTGTGCTTTTTGCCAATTAGCAGAACCAATATTTTTATTGCGGTTAAGGTATTGTAGTCTCGAAAGCTTGGCTTCAAACTTACGGTATGACTTTACACTTTCAAATACTTTCCCATCACTTAGTGTAGCTAAGGTTTTCACTCCTAAATCTACACCGATAACATCAGTTTTTTTTGGTGTAGTATGAGGATGAAGTTCAAAGCTACAGCTTAGATACCAATCACCAGCTTGTTTACTAATTGTTATTTTTTTAGTTGTTGCTTCAATCGGTTCATAAGTTTTGACAATACCAATAAAAGGTAATTTGTGACTCCATCCGTTTAATTCTATCGGTTTTCCACAATTATCTATTGTGAAGGAATCATGTTTACCTTTCTTCTTAAATCTTGGATGTTTACCCAACCCTTGAAAAAACCGCTTAAATGCTTCACCTAAGTTTATGAAAGCGTATTGATAAACTCTAGAAGACAAGTTTTTCATCCAAGTATGTAAAGGTTTTGTGTGATTAGTAAACACTTCTCTGAGCTTACTGGCATTAGGTTTATAGCCATCAATATATGCAGCATTCCATACACTTAAACCCCAGTTATAACACCATCTGCTATAACCCGCGTGTTGAGCCATCAGGGTTTTCTGTTTGTTATTCAGTTTGAGCTTTGTTCTGATGGACTTCATAGATGCGTATTGGCAGCCTGCCGAATAGTATGCTTTTTAACGTATTATATCGTTATTCTTTGATTAAGTCAATGCTCTCTCCCTACTCCCCTACTCCCCTGCTCCCTACTCCCCTACTCCCCTGCTCCCTACTCCCCTACTCCCCTACTCCCTACTGCCTCTTTACTCTAATAATTTACCACTGGTATTAGCGGATTTGGTCTCTCAATATGAAACCCTTGACCATAGTCAATACCTAAATCAGTGACTTTGTTGAAAATAGACTCGGTTTCTACATATTCAGCAATAACGATTAAACCCATTGTCTTACCAATATGATAAATACCCTCTACTATTCCTTGAGAAACAGAATCTTTTTCCATCTTCTTAATAAACATCCCATCAATTTTCAGGTAATCTACTGGCAAAGTTGTCAGATAAGAAAAAGAAGACATTCCTTTACCAAAATCATCTAAAGCAAAACGACAACCCAATTTTTTGAGAGAGTGAATAAACTCGGCTGCCGTTTCTAAATTAGTAATAGCTACAGTCTCAGTAATCTCAAAACAAATTTGTTGGGGAGGTACTTGATAAAGAGCAAATTGATGTTTGATAAATTCTAGAAAATAATGATCATTGATACTAGCACCCGAAAGATTCACTGTAAAAATCCGGTCTTTGTATAAATTAGCAATTTCAGGCAAAGACAGATAAGATAATAGAGTTTTAACTACCCAACGGTCAATTCTGGGCATTAAATGATAACGCTCTGCTACTGACAGAAAAATAGTTGGTGCAATTATTTTCCCAGAACCATCCCAAAATCTCAGGAGAATTTCAGAAAGCTTTGTTTGCACACCCTCATGCAGTGGTAATATTGCCTGGGAATATAAACAAAAACGATTTTCTCCCAAAGCATCCCGTAGTTGTGTCGCTAAATTAATTTCTTGTTTTTGTTTCTCTAGATTTTGCCTAGATGAATCATACATCTCCACGCAATTCCGACCAGAAGTTTTAGCATTGTAGAGAGCCATATCTGCTGCTTGTAGCAATATCTCCGGATTAGATTTATCGGAGCAGTTACTATCTGCAACTCCTAAACTACTTGTCACCCATTTACTCACTGCTGAACCTTGATGGGGAATTTTTAAACCTTCAATTTCTATTCTAATATTTTCTGCAACCTGAAGCGCTCCTTCTATAGAAGTATTTGGCAACACAACCACAAACTCTTCCCCCCCATATCTAGCAACAAAATCTCCTGGTCGTTTCACTACCCCACTAATAGCTTGAGCAACCTGTTGCAAACATTTATCTCCTTGCTGATGACCATAAGTATCGTTGTAGGGTTTAAAATAATCTACATCTACCATGATGATTGACATTAAAGTTTTATCCCGTGCTAATCTTTTCCACTCTTGTTGTAATTTTTCTTCAAAGTGACGACGATTATACAGTCCTGTCAAACCATCAATATAAGCTATTTTTTCTAATTCTTGATTTAGTTGTTCTAAACGATGATAGAGTTGAGCTTGTTGAATAGCAATTCCTGTTTGAGTTGCCAAGCGCCTTAATAAATCTGTTTCTGATATCCGCCACTCCCTTTTTTCCCTACAATGATGAGCAATTAATGCTCCCCACACAACAATTTCTGATACTTGTTTCTCTCCTTCTTTTTGACTAATCAAGATTGGCAATACCATATTTGCTTTCACTTGAAATACTCTAAGTAAATCTCGATGACATTCTTTGACCTCTGGGCTTTCGACATCATCTATGATACTGATATAACCTTCTTTAAAGCGTTCTAGAACCTTTTCATTAGGAAAACATGGATCGGTAATAATGTTACCTAAAAGTGGACTGCAATCTACTGCCACAGATTCTTTTTCGACAATACCACTTGGACCTGGCAGAAAATGGTAAATTATCACGCGATCGCATTGTCATAAATCCCTTACAGAATCTACTGTTGTCTTTAATATTTCCTCTAAATTTAAAGATTGATTAATCCTGTCTAGAATTAGCCCCAATAAATGCTCTTTTTGCCTACTTTCTTGTACAGCTAATTCAGCTTGTTTGCGCTCTGTAATATCTAGCATTGTGCCAAATATACTTATAACTTCCGAGTTATTATCAAGAACTAAAGTAGACTTAGTATAAATATATCTAAATGTTCCGTCAGGTCGAATAATTTGATATTCTGATTCACGACCTGTTTTTTTTTCTAATACTAAAGCCAGATTTTGTTCCAATAATTCTTGACTTTCAGGAACTAACATTTTCAGCCATTCTGAATAAATTGGTTCTGGTTCAGTAGGATTAAGACCAAAAATCCGAAATGCTTCATCCGACAAAGTTATTTTTTGTGTAGCTATTTCATATTCCCAGTTACCTAAATGGGCAATTTTTTGTGCTTCTTGTAATTTAGATTCGCTTTCTCTAATAGCTTTTAAACTTTTATTTCTTTCAATTGCATAACGAATTACCCGCTCTAATATATATGATTTGATTTCTGAATTATGTAGAGAATCTACAGCCCCTAAATTTATAGCTGTCATATCCAATTCTGTATCATCTTTATCTGTAAGTAATATAATTGGTATTTGGCAACCCCTAAGAATTGCTGTTTGCAATAGTTCTAATCCGTTTTTTTCTCCTAAACTATAGTCAACTAAACAAACATCATGCTGACCATTTTCTATTGCTGCTAATCCTGCTTGATAAGTCTTTTCCCAATCTAGGAATATTTTTGGTTTTCCCAGGTCTAATAATAAATCATTGATGAGAAGATAATCATCTTCATTCTCTTCTATTAAAAGCACTTTAATAATTTCTTGATTCATGGGATATAATAATTTTTTTGACAAAATTTTAACTAAAAAAAACTTCTTGACATTCTCCCGACGCTGCTCTAATGAGACAGCGCGGGATTCCTATCCATTAAATAAATATTGATTTTTTTGTGTATTCCAGTAAAACTATTTTAATCAAATAATTTTACCGAAAAAATGGGTATAAAGCCTCTCCATTCATGGAGAAAAAAAAGAAAAAATTTTCCTTTTAACCAGTCCTCTTTTTTTCAAGAAGAGGTAATTAGGGCTTGCTGAAAAAGTCTTATGGGTGAGGGTAGGAGTCAGGAGTCGTAGGGGTTATTTCCATTCCGGAATACTTTCCTTCGGAATGCTCTGCAAACGTAAACGCGTAATTAGGAGCAATCACCCGTACAGGAGGAATGGGTATGGGAGCGAGGAGGTAGGAGGAAGAATTATCCTTTGATTTTTCAGCAAGAGCGTTAACCCAAAATCCTAACTTTTTCAGCTCCCTAGAACCAAAACCTTATACTTTTTCGAGGCCAAAAAAGGCTGAAACATTTATCTATAAGGGCTTTGATGTTTAATCAGCAAACCCTAATTGATAATTTCCTCTCCCTAAAAGGGAGAGGAATGACGAATAAGGAACAGATTTATTTTTCCCCTTGAAAGGGGAGGCTTCAAGGCGTGAATTATCTAATTATCTAATTATCTAATTATTTAATTGTTTAATTATTAATTATTTCGGTAAATAAAATCAGGACTTACGCATAACCACCATCTCTTGGTGCGCGTTCCCTCTCTTGGTCAGCATTCCGCAAGCGAGCTGTCGGCGGCGCGGGGTCTGACCGCTTGCATCTTACGCCGACGCGAGGTCGCACCGCTATCTAGTAGGGGCGTTTTCCTGACGGAATGCTCCGCAAACATGTCGGCGACAGCCGAAAATGGCCATTAGCCCCTACAGATGGTGTATATTTTCATATTTTGCATAAGTCCTGTAAAATATTAAATCCTGGTGTAGGGTGGGTATGAAAAGCGCAACAGGAAAAGGCGCAGCCTTGATTGTTAAACTTAATAGTGAGATGCTTTGATTCGCTGTAACCCACAAAAACATAACCTTTGAGTATCTCTTAAGATTTATCTAATTAGTATTAAGCATATTTACAAAAATAAATTTTATTTTCGTAAATTTCATCCTGTGATTGCCAAATTGAGTACACAAACTATATCCAAAATTTTCCATACCAGGGGAATATTTTTATGACAAAATTCGCCATAAATTAGTCATAGTGTATGACTTAAAGCGCTTCCCGTTGCCCTTGAGGTACAGCAGGAGCAATTACAGGAATTTCCGAACTAACTAACGTATAACTGACTATGCAAACATTTCCGGTAAACTTCATAGTAGTTATACCCTGGATAACTTCTAACTTCTAAATTCTAAATTCTGAACCCTCAATATATCTACCTCATAACCCGTGGAAACTGCTGTAATTGCCCTTGAAGACTTCAAATAAAAAATTTAACGAGATAGAACTTAACTAGGGATAATTTAAATATCTTAAAATTCTTATGGAAAAGAGCAATTTATGGTACGATATCTTAATAAATTAATACCCAATGTTGAATATAGCTTATAACTAATACTAATTCACTTTAAAGATGTCACAAATAGACATCTCCGATAATAAAAAATAAAATCAATTATCGCACAGAAATAATCAATTTTTTCCCCCTACTCCCTACTTCCTACTCCCTCTTTTCGGGAGAGGTCTAATAGTTTAAAACTATATATCTGAAAGAATTTCCTGAAATTACTGTAGCATCTAAAATTTCAAGTTTATAAAATCTTCATGCATGACTTTTGACTTTTAACTTCCGTGAAACGATTAACTACCAACTATTATGACTCTTCAGACTCTGTTGGCAAGCAAATTAGATTATCGTTCAGGATATAGATTAAGCCCTGCTGGCGTAATTTACCCATAAGACGAGTTACAGTTACACGGGTGGAACCAATGGCACTACCAATTTGAGCATGGGTTAAAGGCCAAGGTAAATAATAACCGCTTGTTACTTCTGCCCTATCTTCACTGATCCAGGGTTCTCCATGTTCTTCAATTAATAGCGTGATAAATCCAAATAACCGATCAATAGTACGACGTTGACCCAAGGTACTCAACCACAAAAGCTTCCTTTGATGTTGATACCGAAAGGCATCTAGAACTTCTCTACGGAAATGAGGCCAGTTATCAAGGTCATGCCAATACATCCAAAGTACAGTTGTTTGATCGGCATGGGCATAAGCTTGTAGTGTAAATGGTGACTGAGCTATAAGTTCAAATGGTTGACCAGCACCAACAAATCCGAGGAAAGCTTCGTCTGAAATTGGACTTGTTTTTGATTTGCTAGACTTATTGCGACTGGCAGTAATGTGGGCATTACCTACTAGACGAATTCCTCCTTTTTGTATTAGATACAACAAACCTGGGCGGGCGGGAATACGTTCATCTTTGGTAAAAGCTCTACTACGGTAGTGTTCTTCTGCCCAATCTATGATCAGTTGCCAAGTCAAAAATGGCCTATTACTAGGGGCAGAATTGTTAGTAGATTGTATATTTATTGACATTTCTGGTAGGTCTGGATGTGATGATAGTTGCATTGTGACTCTCTTTTGCGAAAAGTTGGACTTAAGTTCAAATCAATTTGATCAAAGGCATAGGAGCAGATATTAATTTGTCTGCTTATATCAGTCTTATCTTTTATATCAGTGTAGCAAAAAACACATCTTTTTCCGAATGTTGTAGGATAAATTTTATTTGAGGTGGTGATAATTTTGACAAAATTATCATTTCAGTGTATTATGATACATTTTTTGCAAAAAGCTGTAAGTTTATACCGGGAGAAATTGGAATGGTCTTGTAGCTATGAAAAAAAATTAGAAGTTTGGGCAAGGATGGAGGTAATTCCAATGAACCAAATTAGATATTCTGGAGGAGTTATGTACAAGTCGGCGATCGCTCTGAAATTAGCTCCAGTTTTGCAGCAACCAGCAATATATATTGCTACTGAGTTAGCTAAGTATTGTAGAGAGATAGTTAATACTGAAGAAAAGAAAGATGTAGTAAATTTTCAGGTTGAAGTAATTTCATCTGGTATGATTTACCTGAAATTAACGGATTTGACCATAGCTAATTGGCTAAGTTATTTAACTTCTTTTCCCTTGAAGGACGATAAGCAAAAGTTTCAGGTAAGTGTTAAACATAAATCTCCTCAAACCATAAATTTGTTTCCTATTCAATATAGTCATGCTCGTTGTTGTTCCCTATTGTGTATGGGTGAAAGGGATGGTATAATTACTCTTGCTCCGATAATTCCAGAAAACTATAGTCAATTTTGGTTTATTCCAACTTCTGAGTCTATACCCTGGCAAAAATCTAATGGGGAATTACAATTTTTACATGATGCTGAATATGAATTAATTGCTGAAATTGTCTCTACCCTAGATTATATATATTGTATTTCTACTACTAAAAAAGCTATAAATTGGGTGAAAGTAGCTAATTCTCTTAGTTCCGCTTTTCAAACTTTTTACGGTCAGTGTCGTATATGGGGCGAGGTGAAAGTAAAAACACCGAAATTAGCACAAGCTAGATTAGGTTTAGTTTTGGTAACTCAGTCTCTACTGAGATTTTTATTAGAAGAAAAGTTGGGTACTAAAGCACTTCTAGAACTTTAGTTAATTTCATTTATT